>NZ_CADAJR010000018.1 GCF_902788255.1 uncultured Methanobrevibacter sp. | reverse complement strand
ACTCTAATAATAGATTGTACTTCCTAGTATATAAAATTAAAGGATAATAAAATAAGAAAAAAAATTTAAACACAAAAATTATGAGTCAGCCTCTTTTTAGGTAAACTCTAAAGATAATCAGATTATCCATATTTGGATGAAAATAATATTTAAAAAGTCGAGTGCACTATTATTCGATGATTAATCTCTTTCTAACATATATTCAATTACTAAAAATCCACCTAATATTGCACTAAATACGAATCCTATCAATCCTAATAATGGAATATCAAATAATGTAGGACCAACATCCATTAATAATGCCAGTGATGATCCCATAATTAATGCAGATAAAATTAAAGATACGGACAGTTGATTTGCTAATTCACTTATTCCTTTATGGCTTAAATTTACTTCGATGTTTCCTTCTTCAAGCTTTGAGATTGTATTGTTGATTGTATCGGGCAAATCTTTTGCCAAATGCTCTAATTGCAACAGATAGTTTATTCCTACATTTGTCAATCGTTTAGGTTTGTATTTATTTATCACGATGTTTCTTGATAATTGTTTAAGCTCTGTTGCGGCATTAAATTCAGGGTCCAATTTTTTTTTTACCGGTATCTTCAATTAATGCTATTCCCCTTCCAATCATTACAAACTCTCTTGGAAGAATGACTTCGTTTTTAACCATTACATTAAGCAGGTCTTCCATGGCTCCGTCCATGTTCTTTAATTCGGCACCATAATAGAGATGCAATAAATCATCAATGTCTTCTTTTAAATCAGGTGTATTCTGTGATGGTGTGATGATGTTCATGTAAATAAGTTGTTTTATGATGTTATTTGTGTTTCTGCTAATCAAAAGCAATATGAGCTCTGCAAGATTCTCCTTAAAGTCTTCATTAAGCATTCCCATCATTCCCATGTCAATATAGTATAATTTATTGTCTTCTGTTACAATCAGATTTCCAGGATGTGGATCGGCATGGAAAAATCCATCGGTCATTATTTGCTTGAAGTAGGATTTCACACCATAATTGGCAATTTTTTTCTTGTCAATTCCAGGATAGCTCCCTTTAATTAAGTCGCTTACTTCAGTTCCTTTAATTAGTTCCATTGTAATTACTTTTCCGGAACAGTATCAGTGTATGCATGAGGTATTTTGATATATGAAACATTTTTGAAGTTGTTTGCAAGATTCTGCATATTCATTACTTCTTCCATGTAATTTATCTCTTTAAAGATGGACCTTTCAAATTCACTAACCATTCCTGGCAAGTTATAAATCTTGCTTTTGGAGACGAACTTGTCAATTTGAGGTGCTAAAAACTTCATTATCTTGACGTCAGATTCTATAATTTCTTTTGAATTAGGTTTTTGGACTTTGATGGCCACTTCTTCTCCATTGCGCTTTAGTTCTGCTCTGTAAACCTGGCCAATAGAAGCGGAACCAATTGGATTTTCATCAATGTTTGCCTAAACTTCATCTATTGGTCGCCAAGTTCACTTTCAATAATCTCTTTAATTTCATCAAACGGAGTAATTGGAGTGTTGTCTCTTAATTGTTGCAGTTCTGTAGCAATCTCAATTCCAACTAAGTCAGGCCTTGTGCTTAACATCTGTCCTAATTTGATATAAGCAGACCCAAGTTCCTCTAACACTTTTCTGATTCTTAATGGAATTGATTCATCTGGAAATTCATTTTCCTTTTCAGCTTTATAGTTTCTTAAAAATGGAAATTTTTTAAAAAAAGTATTTTCTTCGATTAGATATCCGAAATCGTTCTTTTTTAAAACGCTATAAATTTGATTTAATCTTTTGATGTTTTCATTTCGAGTGTTAGGTATAACTTTCATTAAATAAAAATAGTAAAAAGTAGTATATGTTTTTTTAGAATTTTTCTAAAATTCTTGCATATACTGCTTTTAAATCATCGTCTGATTTTTCATATATTCTTTTAAGAATTAATTCAGGCGTACTTTTTGCAAGGAAATTCATTTTAGGTGTTCTATCAACAATTAAATTGTAATTTTCGTCTAATCCCTTAGCTTCAATACTATCCACTCTAATGTCAGTGTAATTCATCAATTCACGAGCCATATGGGTGACAATTACTCCATAGGAATTAGATTCTTTTATCATATCAATAAAGGTGGATATGATTTTAACTGCCGCATCAAGTTCTGTTATTCCCTCAAGTTCATCTAATAGTACTAACTTTTCACTATTTGTGGTGACGATTGGTATGAACATATTTAAGAATGATTCAAATGCTCCTGCATCAAGGGATCTTTTCTTAGAGAAATGGTAAATCTCATCCAATAATTTGATTTCAGCATAATCCGCACTTACAGGAAGTCCCATTTGTGCCATAATTGAAATTTGAGTTAATGTTTCAAGAAGTGTGGTTTTTCCTCCACTGTTTGCTCCAGTCAAAAGAGCAATATTTTCATCTTTAGTTAATTGGTAATCTACTTTTTGAACATAATCCTTGTCCTTTTTAAGTGCCAATTCCAAATGAAGTGCTCCTTTTAATTTGATTTCATCACTAAATTGGGGTCTGCATAAGTCATATTCATATGCAAAACTCCCTAAACTAAATTCATAATCAAATTTGATTGTATCTTTAACTTCTTCGATAGCTTTGCTTTTAATTGAATTCAATTCGATTGCAGCACTTTTCTTAATGTCAAAAATGTCATTTTCTTTTAGAGGATTGCTCTAAAGTTACTCTTTGAATTTCTGTTTCATCAATTTGTATAGGATATGTTCTCAAGAATGGGTCAAAACTTAATCCGGTTTTTTCACGAATGATTTCCTTTCTTTTATTTATAATTTCATCAAATATTTTACTAATCTTTGGAGGGAAGTTGTTGTTTAATAAGTTGAGAATTTCATCTCCTTCAAGGTCAACCTGTTTGATGGATTTTTCTAATTCATCATCCAGAATTCACTAATTCTTCAATATCTACTTCTCTTTTATCTATAATATTCAACTCATTTATTATTGGAATTATTTCTCCCAGAACGCTTTCCTTGTTTCTGATTTTTTGTATTTCATGAACCCTTGAGAATAGGTCTTTATTTTGGATAAAAAAGTTGATTATTTTTTCAGGGACGATTTCATAATCATTTTCATCAATGTTTGTCATAATGAGGTTTGGCATTCCTTCAAAATCAAGGATTCCCTGTGAATATACGGGCAAAATCCATTCTAAAAATTCTGATGCCAAGTGAGAATATATTTGAAATTACAACCGATTTTGAGTTTTAGTTATCTGGAAATATTATATGAAATAGTGTTAATTAATGTTAATTAACACGTATTCACATTTTCCTTCATTCCTGATTCCCCATCCCCATCCTGTAAGGCCTGAGGACACTATCTGTTCCATATCTCCGATAGTGTATTTGCCATATGAATTTATTCCTTCAAATTCTATCAGTTCCTTATATGGGAATACCTGTCCTGCATGGGTATGGCCTGAAACTTGTAAATCAACGCCTAATTTTGAATTTTCTATTGCCTCTAAAGGTTGGTGGTCCACAACTATTACGTATTTTGATAAATCCTCTTCATTCAGTATTTCACTAACATTTGCTCTTGCATTTCCATCCCATTCAGCGTCACTTCTTCCAACCAGAACAATATCTCCATTGATTGTTGTTTTTTCATCATTCAGTATCCTTATTCCATTTTTCTTTATTGTTTGATTTAATTCAATGTCGGTAAATGTTCTGTTTCCATTTTCATAATCTGTTTGTGAAGGTTGTGTGTCGTGGTTTCCAAATACGTAATATATGCCGTATGTTGAGTTGATCTTGCTTAACTCTTCAAAAACCTCTTTCATTTCAGCATTGCTTGTTCTTTCATCAACAATATCTCCGCCTAAAATAACAATATCTGGTTTTATATCATTGATTCTTGAAATCGAGTCCTTAAGCAATTGTGGATTTTGGACGGTTCCATAGTGTGTGTCACTGATGAATATCACTTTATATGAATCATTGCCTATTTTCTGTGTGGTCATATTGTATTCAGTTTGATCGATATGGTTCATTCCCCATGCTCCGACTATAATTATGATTATGAAAAATACTAATGCCAGCCCACCTTTTTTGTGAAGTTTTGGCATGAATTTTAAATGTTTGTCTTTAAGAGGGTATTTCACGATTAGTCTTATGATGTCTGCGAGTACTGAGCATAAAAAGATGTACAATGTGTATATTGCAGCATTCGACCATACATTCATACAGCATATTAATGCAAATATGGAAATTAGGGCACTAATTATTATTACCTTGTTTTTGGATAACTTGGAATCATTAAGAGCGTATTTGACTCTAAAAAATGCGTATATTCCAATGACAATTCCTATAATTATTCCTATTAACAGATACTGAGGGTAATAACCTAATGTAAAAAAATGGATTGGATTCATAATATCTATTTCATATTTTTGATTAGATTGTTGTTATAACATTTTTTATTTACAGTATGTCTTCATCAAGGCAATTTTTTTGAAGGATTCAAATAAAATGTCAAACTTAATTACAAATTGATTAAAAAACTTATAAACTGCAATATTTTATATAAAAATATTTATTTTTTCATTCATCATTCCACTTTTTTCATTATCTTCAGGTGATTTTCACCATTTAAATATTTATAATCCAGACTGTCGGCCATTTCTTTAGTTAAAAATATTCCAAGGCCTCCAATTTGTGCATCTTCAATGCTATTTGGAATTTTCGGGCTTTCTATAATCAGTGGATTGAATTCAATGCCGTCATCAATGAACTCCACGGTCAATATCTGATTTTCAAAACTGGCGGCGACAGTCACGTGTTTGGCATTTGAATAGTTAACAATGTTTACGAAAACTTCTTCAACAATCAGATTGACTTTGAGGTCCTCTTTTTTTAGAATATTTGTAATATATTCATTTAAAGGATATAATTCGCTTAATTCGGGTTTTAATGAAATTGAACTCATTCTATCTTCAATATTTTATCAAAACCTGACATTCTGAATATTTCACTGATGGTGTCATTTACATTTTTGATGACCATAGGTATGTCTTCAGGTTTTAATTTTTTTTGTGTTGCAATCAAAACACGTAATCCGGCACTGGAAATGTATTCCAAATTGGTAAAATCAAGAATTAATGAATCGAAATTGCCAATTTCATCATTTATCTCATTTTCGAATTCTGGTGCTGTTACGGTATCTATACGCTCTTCAATTTCAATTGTCAATTCCTTTCCATTATAAGTTTTTGTAATATTCATATTATTCAATTTGTATCATGTAATTTAAAATATTTTGCTAATCTTTCATCTTTTTCAAATCGTTTTTCATTTTGACGGGGGGAGTATGAAAAATTTGCCATTATTTTAGTTATTTTTCAAAATTAAATTTAAATTTCGTTAAAATTTATTTTGCATTATATATTCATTATAGATTATTACTGAATATTCGGTCAATATGATTATTAATGAATAAGGGATATTATTGGGGTTTAACGTTGAATTTTAAATCTAACTTTTTTATTTCTTTTTTTATCAATTAAAAATCCTTATTTTCTTAAAATAATATGCAAGTGGGCACTTACATTCGAATAACTTTATATGTGGCTTGTTTCATATATTTACTTGTACAAGGATGTGTTGTTTGGAAAAACGCATATCAATCAAAAATTTGTGGTGATTATTATGGATCTTTCAAAAAAAATATAGCAATATTGGCAATATTCTGCGTGCTTGTATCTGCAGGAGCAGTTTGTGCAGCAGATGACTTTGGACAATTAGGAAGTAACTATGCAGACGACAGTGGATATGTAGGAAGCAACTACCAAGATTATGATGATGGAATTGCAGATAGCGACAGTGGATATGTAGGAAGCAACTACCAAGATTATGATGATGGAATTGCAGATGACGACAGTGATTATGCAGGAAGCAACTACCAGGACGATGGCGGTTGGGCTGGAAGTCAATACAATGAAACTCTAGAAAATGCAACTGCTCAAGCTGCTGGTGAACCTACCAACGCAACCAATGCAACTGGATCTGTCCACTCAATGTTAGCTACTGGTAATCCAATATTGATTTTACTTGTAGTGGCTGCAGTCTTAGGAGGTTACGTCGTTTATAAAAGAAGATAAATTTAATTAATCATTATTAAAGCGGATTTACAGGGTCTGCTTTTAACTCCTCTTTTTTTAACATTTTTGTACAATAATTATTTGGATTCTTTAATTTTAATCGTTTTCAATCATATATTTAATTATCAGATATGCTCCGAGAACCGCACTGAATACGAATCCAATCAAACCAATTGCAGGCACTCCCCATAACTGTGGTCCTTTGTCTGCAAGTATTGCAAGTGATGACCCAACAATCAATGCTGAAAGAATCAATGAGACTGAAAGCTGATTTGTCAGTTCACTTATATCTTGGAGCTTTATATTTACTTCAATGTCTCCTTCTTCCAACTTTGAGATGGTATTGTTGATTGTATCGGGCAAGTCCTTTGCCAAATGTTCTAGTTGAAGCAGGTAGTTCATACCCACTTTTATCAACCTTTCGGGTTTGTATTTGTTAATCACTATCTTACGGGATAACTTTTTCAGTTCGGATGCCGCATTAAATTCAGGGTCCAATTTTCGACCGGTATCTTCAATCAATGCAATTCCGCGCCCTATCATTACAAATTCTCTTGGGATGTTCACTTCATGTTTAATCATTACATTAAGCAAATCTTCAAATGCTCCGTCCATATTTTTTAGTTCGGCACCATAGTATCTGTTTAACAAGTCATCCAGGTCTGCCTTTAGCTCATCGGTATTTTGTGAAGCGGTGATGATATTCATGTAAATCAGCTGTTTGATTATATTGTTGGTATTTCCGCTAATCAAAAGCAATATCAATTCTGCAAGGTTTTCTTTAAAGTCATCATTCAGGATTCCCATCATTCCCTCATCGATATAGCACAGTTTATTGTCTTTGGTTACAATCAGGTTTCCCGGATGGGGGTCAGCATGGAAAAATCCGTCTATCATTATCTGTTTGAAGTATGATTTCAGGCCATACTGTGCAATCTTTTTCTTGTCGATGTCCGGATAATTCCCATCAATCAGTTTTGTAACTTCAATTCCCTTAATCAGTTCCATTGTTATAATCTTGTTTGTGCAGTAATCTGTGTATGCCTTTGGTATTTTGATGTATGAAACATTCCTGAAGTTCTTTGAAAGGTTTTCCATATTCATCACTTCTTCCATATAATTGATTTCCTTAAATATGGACCTTTCAAATTCACGTGCCACCACGGGCATGTTGAATGACTTCATTGTGAACATATATCTGTCGATTCTGTCAGCCAAAAATTTCATTATCTTTACATCTGATTCTATAATTTCCCTTGAATTTGGTTTTTGAACTTTAATTGCAACCTCTTCGTTTGTGTCTTTTAGTCTTGCTTTGTATACTTGACCTATTGATGCTGAACCGATTGGTGTTTCATCAATCTTGGAAAATACTTCTTCAATGGGTTTTTGCAGTTCGCTTTCAATCACAGTTTTTATTTCACTGAATGGTGTGACTGGAGTGTTGTCCCTTAAACTTTTAAGTTCTTCTGCAATCTCCACTCCGACAAGATCGGGTCTTGTACTTAACATCTGGCCCAGTTTGATATAGGCAGGACCCAATTCTTCAAATACCTTTCTAACTCTTATTGGAATTGATGTATCTGGGAATAATCCCTCATTTTCTGCTTTACGATTTCTAAGAAACGGAAATTTTTTAAAAAAAGTATTTTCTTCAATTAAATAACCAAAATCGTTCTTTTTCAGCACTCGATATATTTCGTTCAATCTTTTGAGTTGGTCGTTTTGAGCATTAGGTATAACTTTCATTAATTAAAAATAGTAAAAAGTGGTATATACTATTTTAGAATTTCTCTAAAATTCTAGCATATACGGTTTTTAGATCATCATCGGATTTTTCATAAATTCTTTTTAGAATTAATTCGGGTGTACTTTTTGCAAGGAAATTCATTTTAGGGGTTCTATCCACAATAAGATTGTAATCTTCATCCAATCCTTTTGCTTCAATACCGTCTACGCGAATGTCGGTGTAATTCATTAATTCCCTCGCCATATGAGTGACAATAACACCATAAGAATTTGATTCCTTAATCATGTCAATAAATGTTGATATGATTTTAACGGCTGCATCAAGTTCTGTAATTCCTTCAAGTTCATCTAACAATACTAACTTTTCACTATTGGTGGTGACGATTGGTATGAACACATTTAAGAATGATTCAAATGCTCCTGCATCAAGTGATCTTTTCTTTGAGAAGTGATAAAGTTCATCGAACAATTTTATTTCGGCTTGGGTTGCACTTACCGGAAGGCCCATCTGTGCCATTATTGATATCTGGGTCAGGGTTTCTAAAAGGGTGGTTTTACCTCCACTGTTTGCTCCGGTTAATAACGCAACATTTTCGTCTTTTGTCAGTTGGTAATCGACTTTTTGAACATGTTCCTTGTCTTTTTTAAGTGCTAATTCCAGATGAAGTGCTCCGGTCAACTTTATTTCATCGCCAAATTCGGGTCTGCACAGGTCATATTCATATGCAAAACTGCCTAAACTGAATTCATAGTCGAATCGAATTACATCTTCAACTTCAGCTATTGCTTTTTTCTTTATTGAATTCAATTCAATTGCGGCGCTTTTTTTAATGTCAAAAATGTCGTTTTCCTTTTTGGATGACTGTTCCAGTGTGACCCTTTCGATTTCTGTTTCATCAATCTGGATGGGATATGTCCTGAGGTACGGGTCAAAACTCATTCCTGTTTTCTGCTTGATAATTTCCTTTCTTTTATTGATAATTTTATCAAATATTTTGCTAATCTTTGGAGGGAAGTTATTGTTTAATAGGTTGAGTATTTCATCTCCTTCAAGGTCAACTTGTTTTATGGATTTTTCCAACTCATCATCCATCTCATCTTTAAGTGACAACACAAGTTCTTCAATATCGACTTCCCTTTTGTCGATTATATTGAGTTCACTGATTATCGGCAGGATTTCTCCAAGAACACTTTCCTTATTTCTGATCTTTTGTATTTCATGGACTTTGGAGAATAACTCCTGATTCTGTATGAAAAAGTTAATTATCTTTTCAGGAACGATTTCATAGTCATTTTCATCTATGTTTATCATTATGACATTGGGCATTCCTTCAAAATCAAGTATTCCTTGGGAATATACATAAAATACCAAATCATAATTCATCATTTCTTCCTGAAGTAATGGTGAATCACTTGCTGTGATTATGGGATAATATTTATTCAGTCCCAAATCGGTGAGATAGGAATTGTCTTCAGCACTTTCAACAAGAATAACTTTACTTGGATCATATTCGGGTTTGGCCTCTTCAACTTCTTTCAGATTTTTCATCAAACCTCTAAGTTTTATGATTGGAAGTTGGGAGACATGTTCTTTGGCATTCATTACAAAATCAAGGTTTGAATTAATCTTGTCAATGTCTTTTGATGGAGAAAGCAGCAGAATTCTATTTTTGGAGTAGGAAGTGTTTGAATATGCTAAAATCTTATTTATGATGTCTTCATAAAGTTCCATTGCACGGTCACTTTTGATGAACTCATATTCGGGGTTGTTCAACAGTTGATTCATTATTTCAATTGCCTTTCTTTGGCTTATGCCATCAACTGCAGATATTTTTTCAACATCCACATTATCAACTATTTTCTGGAGTTCCTCTTCTCCTCCAACGCTATTCAGTATTTTTTCAGAGATTTTATCCCCTATTCCTTTTATATTTTGCAATGTTATTCTTTCTCCTTTCATTTTGCCAAACCCCTTTGTAAGATATAATTATATAATTTTAATATATATTGCAATTTGCCGAGAGCATTTGGTAACTACTCAAAAGTTGGCAACCGTATTTTTTGAACTTAATTTTTTAAGCTCTTTTTTATTGGGATTGCCGTTCAATGCCTCTTTATATATTTTAACCATTTTGTAATAGTCATCGTCCTTGTATCGTCCGTCAATTGAGAAATTGCTGAAACCAAGATTTTTCAAATAATCGATTTCATCTAAAAGTGAAAGTTCGCTGTCGTCATAAATTATCAGCTCTTCACCTGAAATGCTTTTGTGAATCGGGTATCTGTTGCGGTTTTTATCAATCAGATAGTTTTTATATTTCTGTTTTTTCTCAGCTCCGTATAACAATGAATATCTTGTTTTCATAAGCTCGACAGATCCCTGAACTAACAATTCCAGTTTTTCTGGTGTTTCACAATTCCTTATCATGTTTTCATAGTCCTGCTTTCTAAGCTCGGGAGATACAGTTAAAATTTTATACCCTTTGAGAGATTTAACGGTCTGTGTGTTTGTAACGTTCATTGAATAAAAACCGTACTCCGCATTAAAATTGCTGTTCATCACTGGAAGTGTGTAGTGCATCTTATTTAAGATTCCCCTAACCTTGTTCAATGCTTTAATAAGCTTGTCGTGAGTGATGTCAGGCCATTTCCAAATCAGCTCATAGTCCTTGTCATATGCAATTTCACAGGCCCTTTTAATGAAGTTGATCATATAATTGAGGTTGTACTCATCATGGGCGTAGACCAAATCGTCATTCTGTGGAGGAATTTCCAAATAAACCCTTTTCACGTTCTCAAGGTTTTCAAGATGATTCAGGTTATTTGTATAAAATGAAATATTTGGCTGTGTTTTTCCTGCAGGGTATTCCTTTTGTTTTAATGTTATCTTTTTATATTCATGCTGGTATGATTCTGCCACTTCCTGACTGAGCTTTTCAAAGAGATCCCTTCTAAGTTCATTCAATTTGCTAATCGGAATGAATAGTGTGCCGTCATAGGCGATGTTGATTTGTGTTATTTCATATGGGTAATTGTCGATTTTTGACATTTGTTTTTTAACGGTCTCAGCACTGACGCTCTTTTTGAGCGGTTTTTCAAAGGCCTTATTTCCTGTAACCTCACATTCTATGGTTTTATGGTTGGCCAGTGTCAGCCTTCCCTTCAGGTGAGGATATTTCTTTTTCAGGGAGAATGTCAGTATCAATTTTGACTTGACGTAGCTTGATGCCTTGTTTTCTATCTCCTTGGCCTTTCTGGTTAAGCTGTTTCTTTTGGTGAGGTATACTTCGGATTCGTTTAAATTAAAGTTGGACCTTTTGTTCTGCCATACCTTTTTGACAACCATTACCTTATTTTTACGGGACAAATCCTTCACTGGCTTGTTTTTTCCCTTGTTGAAGTGGTTGAGTGTTGTTATGGAAGGGTCCTGGGATATTTCAAATCCGTAATCCTTGTCATTTTTTACAATCAGTAAACCGTCTCCCTTTTCCGGAATAGTCTTTATATGGTCGTTTAAGCGTATTGCAATTTTGTTGTCTGAACTTTTAATTACACGACCTATCTTCAATCCGACATGGCCTGAACGGATGCTTCTTTTTGAAGTGTTCATGAATTGCCCTTCGCTAAAACCTCTGTTGAAAACCAGGCTGATTTCTTCACTTGAATCCTTTTTGTTGCTTTTGAGCTTGTTCAACGCCTTTCTGTAATTGCTTACAACAACTGCAAGGTATTCCTTTGACCTCATGCGACCTTCAATCTTAATGCAGCTGATGTTAAGCTCAGCTATTTCCTTTAAATGATCGTATAGTGACAAGTCACATGGTGAAAGGTAGTAATCCTGTTTTTTTATTCCGTCAATCCAGTATTTCTGGCGACATGGCTGGGCACATGCACCTCTGTTTCCGCTTCTCCCGCCCTTGAAACTGCTCATCAGGCATTGTCCTGAGTATGAATAGCATAATGCTCCATGAACGAATATCTCAAGTTCCATATTTGTTTTCAAATTGGCTATTTCTTCCTTTCTCATTTCACGGGGAAGGACAACCCTTTTTATTCCCTTGCCTTCAAGATAATCAATCTTGTGCTGGTTTTCGCAGGTAAGCTGTGTTGATGCATGGACATTTAGGTTTGGAAGGTGCTCGTTGATCAGCTCTATCAGTCCCAAATCCTGTATCAGTACGGCATCCACTCCAATCGAATATAGCTTTGCAAGGTAATTCATCACGTTTTCAAGTTCGTCCTCTTTTATTAACGTGTTCACGGTAATGTAAACCTTGACGTTATGAAGATGGGCGATGTCTACTGCCTCTTGGATTTCATCTATCGTGAAGTTCTCTGCAAACTTTCTTGCCCCATAGTTTTTTCCGGACAGATAAACTGAACTTGCGCCGGCGTTGATTGCAACCTTCAGATGGTCCATCGACCCGACTGGAGCCAGCAATTCAGGAATTCTCATGTAACCTACCTTCAATGAAATTGCCTTTGTTGATGTAGGACTGTGAGAAATCCATGATCTTGTATTTGAACTCTGTCAGTTCCTCCTGACTTTTGTTTTGAAGACTTTGATTGTAAATTGATAAAATCTGTGAGGTGTACTTTTCATTGGAATACCTGCAGTCAAGAATCAGTGAGTCAAGACCGAAATCCTTGATTTCATTCATCTCCTCAATCAGGCACAGGCAGTCCTTGTTTATGATATGGCTCTGTCTGTTGTAGTCAAAGAATATCTTATATTTGAATTTCTTTCTCTTTTTATCTTCCAGGGTTGCGTAATCCGCATCATTTGAAATGATAAAGTCCTTACCGTCATTCAGGTTGGTGAAGTCGTCCTTGCTGACAATGACCTCAAGGTTACCGTTGACAATCATTTCCAAATCAATGTTTCTGTCATGATTTTTCAAAACCAGCTCCCTGATTTCATCTCCTGAAAGTTCAGATGACAGTATCAGTGACTTGAATCCTGATTCGTTCAAGTCACGCACACAAAAGCTGTTCCATACATTCAGGTTATGATTTCCATATATCGGACAGTCGAATATCTCCTTCATGCCCGGAAAATCGCCCATGACTGAAATGATGATTCCCTCATTTTCCAGTTCCTTGACTATTTCGCTGCATTTAACCGCATCATCCTCTGATATGAATGATGATAAAACCCATACGAATTCTGTCGGGGAGGCCATGAGGCTTCCATTCTTTAAGGTTTCCTTTATGTTTTCAAAATAATCATCAGGATTGTTGTAATGGCAGTTGCCGTCAAAATAGATTCTCTTCAAGTCAAAACCTGAAACCGCTCTGATTTGTAAAATGTCATCGATAAATATTGACAGTTTAGGTGTTTTCTTTTTGGTTTTTCCCTTGTCCTTTTCATATTCCTCAAAGAATTTTGTGAGGTCTTTTCTCACCTGCTTCACCGCCTTTTTGGTAGGGGTGTAGTGGTTCATCAGAAGTTCGGTTGCATTGTCCAATATTTCACGCCTGATCTGGTTGATTTCACGGATTGGAATGAAAATGTCGGCAGGCATATTGTTGAACCTGATGTTTTCAATATAGAATGGAGTTCCTCCGGTTTTACTCAACTGTTTTTCTATAGTCTCTTCTGTTACCGGCTTGTTTTTGGCCTTTTCAAACTTGTCCATTGTTTTGTGCCTGAAATTGATCAGTTCGCCGTCCACATGAAACTCAACCTTTGTAAACAGGTTCAGGTCCTCATCCCATGTCATTGACAGGTTGATTCCAACATTGTTTTTTATGGTTTCGTTTTCAAACTGCTTCAGGTATTCATGTGTTGATTTGGAATAGCTGATGAACACTTCGGTTCCGACCTTGACAAGACGGGTGGTGTCAATTATGATTTCGTTTTCATCCTGTTTGATGATGTTTTCAAGGTATATTCCCTTGATTTTGCCGTTGTATTTGAATGCTATACCGTCTCCAGGCTCTAAAATCACAGGTATTTCCTTGTTTTTGATTTCGATTGTGACCTTTGTGCCGTCAATGTCCACAATGTCTCCGATGTATAATCCTTCATGGCCTGAATGTCCTCTGCCCATTACGTCTCCAGGCTTGTCTCCCATCATGTATCCGTCTGTGAATTGGCGGTTGAAAACAAGGTGCAGGTCTTTTTTGTAGTCCCCTTCATTTCCGTCAATTAGGTTGCGGTAACTGTTTACGATGGTTCCGATATAGTCTCCGGATTTCATTCTTCCTTCCAGTTTCAGTGATTTTACTCCAGCATCTGAGATTTCATTCAGATGATTGTATGTTGCAAGGTCATGTGTTGACAGGAGATAACCGTTGCCTATGTTGTATCCTCGATATTTCAGACGGTATTCACGTCTGCATGGCTGTGCACAGGCTCCACGGTTTCCACTTCTTCCGCTGTTGTATGAGGACATGTAGCACTTTCCGCTGACACAGTAGCACAGTGCTCCGTGGCCAAACACTTCAATGTCCATATTGATGTTGTCGTCTGCAAGTTGGGTTTTGATTTCCCTGATTTGGTCGAGGTTGACCTCCCTTGGAAGCACCACTCTTTTTATGTTGTTCTTGCTGGCCCATTTTATGGAGGAATAGTTATTCAGACCCATCTGTGTGGAAGCATGAACCTCCAAATCCGGTATGAATGTCTTCAAAAGCCAGATCAGTCCAAAATCCTGTACGATTACAGCATCCACTCCAATCTGATATAATTTGAAGAGGTATTTTAAGACATCTACAATCTCGAAATTGTTAATTAATGTGTTGACTGTCACATGGATCTTGGCACCGTTCATGTGAGCATAATTCACGGCTTTTTCAATCTCTTCCATAGTGAAGTTTTTGGCATAAGCTCTGGCACCATACTGTTGTCCTGCAATATAAACAGCATCGGCACCTGCATTTACTGCCGTTATAAGCACATCATATGAGCCTGCAGGGGCCAATAATTCTTCTAAAACCATTTTAATAATACACCTTGTTTTGATTTAATCATTTTGATTTATGTAATTAATTATTAATATAATTAAAACATATTCTATCTTATGTACATAGTATTTGAAGGAATTGATGGGGCTGGAAAATCCACTCAGATTAAAATGTTAAAGGAGTGGCTTGAGGCTAATGGTTTCAGGGTTGAAACATTGGTTGAGCCGACCGATTCTGAAATAGGCAAGTTAATTCGTGAAATGTTGCAGCGTCCTGATGCAGAAACAGATAAGCTTCAAAAGACTTTAGGTTTGCTTTTTGCAGCCGACAGAATGCTGATTATGGATAAGCTTGAAGATGAATCTAAAATTATAATCTCCGACAGGTCTTTTATCTCATCACTTGCATATCAGGAACCTGCCGAATGGATAGAGGAATTAAACAAGTATGCTAAAAAGCCGGATTTATTGTTGTTGTTGGATTTGGATTCTAAAACATCCGTTGCAAGAACTGACGGTAAGGATACCTTTGAAAATGAGGAATATTTAACAAAAGTCAGGGAAAACTATCTCAAACTGGCTGAAAATTATACTTGTGAAATTATTGATGCAAGCAATGGCATAAACAAGATGTCTTCAGATATTAAAAAGGCTGTTGCACCATATCTTGGAATCTGTCCAGATTGTGTTTTATGACTCTTTTTTTAAAATAAGTTTTTTTTTTAAAACATGGGACGTGTTTGGGTCCCATGTTAATTCGGTATTTTTGGATTAATGTTTAGATTTGTTTAGAACAAATCGTTGTAGAGGTTTTAAGTGCTTAACAATTGAAATTATAATAGTTTGTTCATAGGGTGTACTTCTACAGGTTCAGTACCTAATGGTTTTGCAGCTTCTGATATGAACATATCAGTTTGAGCTACTGCAGGAAATGCAATGTCTGCGTTTTCGATAGGTCCAAATAGGACGAAGTCTCCTGCACACATAACTTGCACGATGTTTGCTCCAATATCACAAACGGTAAATGCTGTTTTGTTTCCTGCTTTTTTGTATTCTCTTAACCAATCCCATGCGGATGGTACGTTGTGAATACCTGATCCTACAGGATATCCCCATTTTGCCTTTTCGGCAAAGGAGGTTCTAGCAGCAATACCTGCACCTTGACCTAAAGGAGTTACCGCAGTATCCATCATGAATTTGTCGATACCACATTCAGCAGCCACTTCAAGCAAACCTTTTTCGTATGCACCGTCGTCACCGTTTTCCCACATGTTCATTTTTCCTTCAACTGTAGCATTCATTGGGTTGAATCCTAAGATGATGGAAGCGGAAATGTTTGTTTCAGCTAATGCGTCTAATTCAGATTTGTCAGCTGCCATGTTGATGGAGTTGTAAATCGCTCTTTCTGTTAATCCGGTTTCATCAGCGTACTGTGCACCAGCAACTCTTGCATCTCCGGATGTTGAATCTATAAGGAATGGAGCATCACAAATTTCACCAACATATTCAATATATTTTGGTAGTGCTTCAACGGTTTGACCGAAAACTTGTACGATGTATGGGTTACCGGTTACATCTGAAATGGATGCCATATCATTGATAAGTTGTTCGGCCCTTGCTTTGTCGAAGTCTCCTGTTAATTCATCGTTAAGAATATTGTGTCCGCCATAGAAAATTGTTCCTGCTAAAACTGTAGGATATTCTCCTGGTTGTCCACCCATTTTGACTCCAGCGAAGTCAAAAACTTCTTGTTCTTTGTCAAATTTAAACATTTAATTAAACCTCTTTAATTTAAGACTCAACTTATTAATTTTTAATTTATAAAAATTAAAGTTAAGTCTAATAACTATATTTTTTTTAATTATATTTAAATATATCTAAACTGTTTAAAATTTTTTAAAATAATTTAATTAATTGTTTAAAATAATAATTATTAATTTAATTACTGTTTAAATTAATGAATGCTTAAATTTTATAAATATTAATTGAAAATAAGTGTCTACAATTTTTTACTTTAAATTCCAAGCCTAAAAATGTAAAATATTGTATTCATCATATTTATTCATGAATAATTAGCTTATCTCTAAATTTAGGAGGATATTTTAAAAATAAATGTTTTAAATTATTATTTACATCAGATTCTAATAATAATTTGTAAAAAATAAATTTCATTAATTCAAGATGATTTGTTTAAAAAAATAATGGGGATGATGGTTTGAAAAAATGGTTTAAATTGTGAAAATTATTTGTTGCCTTCTAATTCCTTTAATCTGTCACGAATGGCGTTTTCTAAAAATTCTCTTACTTTTACAAGCTCTTCATATTCTCCGATTATTTTTGGACCGAATTCACCGTGTTCCAATTGAATATCGAACTTTTCAAAAGCATGAGCAAGCATCTGTTCTCCAACACCATTAGGTATGCCCATTTCGTATTCTTGTTTTTCTTCTACCATCAGTTTTCCTCCATAAATTCTCTTACAGGAGCAAAGAATTCAATTAAGAAATCTTTGATTCCGTTTTTCAAATCCATTGGGTGAAGGTTGCCTTCACTGAAGTCCTTAATCAGTTCGTCATGGGTAAGTTCAATGTCTCCGCCGAACTTTTCAGGTCTTTTGATTAATAATTTTTCCTGATTAGGGTAAACGAATGTTTCAGCAATTTCAATCATTGGGTTGCCTTCGATTTCTCCCTGTGGGCAGTAGCTCTTGTTGATCTTTTTGGATATCTCTTCGGCACTGTCGTCAACAGCGATATAGTTTCCTTTACTGGAGCTCATTTTAGCGTCCCCGTCAAGACCGTGCAATAATGGGGTATGGATACATACTGGAACGTTTTCGCCAATTTTTTCAAGGTTTTCACGTGCCAACATTTGGATTTTTCTCTGTTCCATTCCACCAAGAGCAATATCGACTTCCAAAGCGGCCATGTCGACGGTCTGCATAATAGGATAGACTACGCTTGCAACTTTAGGATTGTCATCTGCACGACTGACCTGATCCATACTTCTTCTTGCCCTTTTTAGAGTGGTCATTGTTGCTAATTGATAAACTTTATTAGTATAATCGCCTTCAAGCTGGAAAGATGAGCCTAATATATATTCGGTTGTTTCATCAAGACCTAAAGCCTGGAAACATCTCTTATTGTATTCTGCGGTTTCAGCTATTTCTTCAATGGTTCCTTTTCCATTTAAGAATGCATGGTAATCTGCTAATAAGATTTTAATTTTAAAACCTAATTTCTGCAATTGTTTTAGTTTCTGTACAGTTACGGCATGGCCCAAATGGATTTTACCAGAAGGTTCATAACCAGTATAAGCTATAGGTTGTTCTTTTTCAAGAACGTCTTTTAATTCCTCTTCGTCAATAACTTCTAATGTACCTTCTTTAATCAATTGAATTTTTTCATCAATGTTCATTCTATCACTTTAATTCAATAAATAAATGTAATTGTCAATTTTTATGAGTTTTATTTCATCGCCAATATTATAATCTTTGAATTCATCTTTCATTTCCAAATCCACAGCGGAATAGTCGCTTGGATCCAGTATCTGTATAATGCTTGGGGATTTTGAGATAATTGTTGTGGTTTCTATTTCATCTGACTTTTTAACAAGTTCAATCTCTTCCATATTCTTCATTGGAATGTTGTGCTTTTTACCTGTTGAAATGTCTGCTCCAACAATGCTGTTTTTGCTGATGCTTTGAACCTGTATGGTTTTGTCCTCGAATTTGATGAAGTCACTGATTTCAAACTCGGGAATTCTCACTGAAATCCAAACACGGTAAAGCCCTTTTCCAGTTGATTTGTCCTCACTTATGAGTCTTGGTGACTCTTTTATGATTCCTCCGAACTCTTCCTTCAATGCCTCGGCCACCTTATGACCTGATTTAAATGATCCGATATAGTAATCATATCCTTCCTTTAGCTTTGCAATTTGAGGACAATACGCCAGCTTGTCGCTTTTGGACTGTTTTGTCAATGTTCTCTCAACAATCTCATCGGCTTTTGCATACTCTTCACTTTTTATTTCCCTGTTGTCTGCTCTGAACTGGATTACGGTTTCATAATATCCGGACTGCATCTTGCTGCAGGTAGGACAAACGGTCTTTAGGATTTTAACTTCTGTGTCATGACTTTCTGCGATTTCAGTGCCATGAACTTCTCCTATGGCTTCAACAATGCAGGAGCTTATTGTACCTTTGACCTGGTCAATCTCAAGGTTGATGGCTTCGTTTTCAACTTCATCAGCTATTTTAATGTTTCTCTCAAGTGCACGGTATATGATTTCTTCTTCGGGAATGAATTCATCGCTCCATTTCCCCTCTTCAAGTTTACTGTTACAATGGCTGCATATTTGAACTTCAATGCGTTCCGGTATTTCAATCATCTGAAATTCTTTTAAAAAACAGTCTATGCAGACGTCGCCAACCATTTCCTTATCTGTACTTCCGCACTCTGGACAAAACATTGTATCAAAAAAATAAGTAAAAAAAGTAGAATTATAATGATTTTAAAGGTGCTGTTGCACCGCATGCAGCACATTTAAGTAAGAATATTCTACCTTCTCTGATAATTCTAGTATCTGGTCTGTTACATTCGTGGCAGATTACGTATTTGTCTACATAATCTTCAATTCTTTCATTGATTAGGTAATGGGTAAATTTACCTTGTAAGATTGCTCTTTGACCTTCAATATTTCCTGCAGTACCTAATTCTCTCATCAAGAATTTTAATAAGTGTTGAGGGTCTCTGTTTAAACCTTCTGCAACATCTTTAAAGTTTTTAATGAATGTTCTATTACCTTGGATATCTGAATAAGCTTTAGGAATTTTGAATCTTTTATGTTCAAATACTTCAGGAGGTAATTGGTCTATTGCTCTTTCTAATAAATCTTCGTATTTATCCATAATTATCTCTCCTTATAAAATTAGTATAAGTATAATATATTAAATTTAGTTTTAATGTTATATTAATGTATTGTTAATGTGGAAGATTCAATGAAAAATTTGTAAAAAATAATAAAAAATAGGAATTTAGACTATACTCGTCTAAAGTATCCTGTATTAGGTTCGAAGATTACTCCTTTTTGCTTGAGGTTTCTGACAATTTGCTCGGTTTTATCTTCACTTACACCATATTTTTCGCTCATGTTTGAAAGTAAAACATTTAATGGTGCATCTCCTGCAAATTCCTCTTCAAGAAGTTTAATCTCTTCAGTTACCCTTTGGATTTTGTCTCTGTCGGATTTAGGGGTTCCACCTTCGAGAATCTCTACATCGATTTCACCGGTTTCAGGATCAACACCCACTTCCTTAAGACATGCCATCTGAAGCCTTACAGCCTTTTCAGCGTCCTCTTTTTCAACAAATTCCTTAAGCTTGATTTTGGCACTGGCTTCTGATAGACGAATGATAGCTTCTAATTGCCTTGCAGTAATAGGAACAGCGCCCTGTTCTTCGGGATTGCTGTTTCTTGTACTTACATAAAACTCTTTTAGAACTTCGTTTGCCTCATCGGTCAGTTGAGGGTTGACGTTTCTACGGGCATATGCAATGTATTTTCTAAGCAGTTCAGGCTCGATTTCATAATCCACAGTATTTTCCTTATGTATCTTTAGGATGTGCTCTGCTAACTTTGAGTCTCCTTCTCTGCTTGGTTTATCTTCAATAACGAAAATCAAATCGAAACGAGAAATAATAGGGGCAGGTAAATCAATCTGTTCTGCAAGTACCTTGTATCTGTCAAACCTTCCGAATTTAGGGTTTGCTGCTGCAAGAACGGAACACCTTGAGTTCAATGTCGCCATGATTCCTGCCTTTGCAATACTTACAGTCTGTTGTTCCAATGCTTCGTGAAGCGCTGAACGGTCTTCGGAACGCATTTTGTCCAATTCGTCAACACATACGTTACCTTGGTCCCCAAGTACCAATGCACCTGCTTCAAGAGACCATCCTCCAAGCTCGTCCCTGACTGCCGCTGCGGTCAAACCTGCACCACTTGTACCCTTACCACTTGTATAGATACTTCTTGGCGCCAGTCTTGAAACGTATTTCAATATCTGGGACTTACCGATACCAGGGTCCCCGACAATGAGAATGTGAATGTCTCCTCTCAGTTTGGTCTCATCTTCAAGCTGTTTGGCAGCTCCTCCAAACAATTGAAGCGCAATAGCCTCTTTAACATCACGGTATCCTCTGATGGACGGTGCTGTTGATTTGATAATCTTGTCATAAATGTGAGGGTCCTGTGACAGTTCGATAATCTTTTCCTCGTCCTCTTCTGAAAGATGAAGTTCCTCAAATTCCTGTTCTAACGGTTCGATGTGGTTAACATAAATGTAGTTTTTGAATTTGCCGCTTCTCTCTTCCCTGAAGGTTTTTAGAGTACCGGTTATCCTTACCTTGTCACCCGGATTTAATTCATCAACCAAATCGTCTTCAAGAATCATCAACATCTGTTTAGGTTCGGTTCCTCCAGACAAATTCTCCAGAGGTTCCTGCATCCTTGCGGTTTGTGTATCGATGTATTTGGATTCCTCCTGGAGCAGTCTGAATGACCTTCCTCCACATTCGCTACAAAGAGACGGTTCTATGATGTGGTTTCCTGATGTCTGTTCGACCTCGTGCAATCTCATACATCCTCTACATTCAAAAACACCGGTTTCAATACGGGGTCTTATTTCATCAGTTTTTCTCACAATTCCATCTGCTGCGACAAAGGTACCAATATATTTACTTAAAAGATCCTTAAGTGGAATGATATTGGTTAGATTTTCAAAACGAATGTTGATGTCTGCATCCTTTACCAATGGGTCGATGTTTTTAATAGCTATTTGAGCTGCCTGAATAACTTCTTCAGGTTTCTCAATTAATAAATCAGCTAATTCAGGATCGAATATTTCCAATGATTGATAGTTTACGGTAAGTGATCGCTCATCGGGATATTTTTCAAGTATTCTGAATACATCGTCCTTATAGGATGTAGCAAAAAATTCTTCAAATTTTGCAGTTGATGTTTGTGTTTTTGCAGTAGAGTTCATTGAAATAATATTAATTTCTTATACTTAAAAAAATTTACCCAAGAGCATTTGGTAAGTAACATTAATATAGTAATATCTATATACTCTATATTGATAAACTATTTAATTGAGGTTAATATGAGAAAATCAAGATTAGGCTTATTTAAATCCACTTCAATGCTAATTTCCGTTGTTGGAATCATCATGATTATATCAACTATCATTGTTGTGGCTTATGTAGGTTATAGTATGGTTTCATCAGGAATTACTAATGAAATCTCATCTGGAACCCAATATGACGAACTTGCAGCGTTAAAATCAGAATATAATAATTTGTCTGTTAAGTTCGACAGTGTCAAATCAACATTTTATGCTGGCGGTCCGGATGATGTAAAAGTTTATAATGATGCTAAATTAGAGTTGACAAGGGCGGATTCAGCGATTCAGAATGTTCAAAGTGCATTGGATGCAAGTAAGCCATCCAATGAAGTTGACAGCAGAATCGAGTTTGCCAAAGAAAAACTCAAAACAGCTAATGAAGCATACAATAATCTTTAAACTATTTTCTTTTTCTCTTTTTTTTGTTAGGCATATAGTCAAGGCCCACCACATACATTTCAGAACTTTTTTTACGTGATGATGCTGGTTTTGTTGTTCTCACATGTCTAAATTTGCCTTTTAGTGAATCAAGCATCTCTTTATATTCGGGACCCTGAAATACCTTCATGACAAGATTTCCCTTGGGTTCAAGTATGTTTTCTGCTATTCCGATTACTGTATATGTCAAATCAATTGACCTGAGCTGGTCTATGCTTTTGATTCCGGAAAGTGAAGGTGATGCATCAGACATTACGACCTTTGCCTTTCCTCCGATGAGTTCCATTATCTTTTGCTGGACTTCCTGAGTTGTAAAGTCTCCTCTTATTCCGTAATAGTTTTCTTCGGGAAACCTTTTGAATCTGTTTAAATCAACACCAACGACAATTCCTGTCTCTCCGACCTTTTCAAGGGCAACCTGTGACCATCCTCCAGGTGCTGCTCCAAGGTCCACTACGGTATTTCCCTCTTTTATGAGTTTGTATTTTTTATCCAACTGTTTGAGTTTATATGATGCTCTTGAGCGGTAATCTTCCTTTTTAGCTTTTTTATAGTATGGGTCATTGTGTTTTTCCATTTGCCATTTGCTTCCCATTTCAATCCCTCTTGTATTGGTCAAAATCAAGTGCACTGCATACTGGTGAGCCGGTTTTTACTATTTCGACGTCCACTTCCTTGTTGTTGATTTCAAGCAGCATCACAGTCCTGTCTGCAAGTCTTGGCACGATTGGGCTGCCCGGATTTAAAAGAAGTTTTCCCTCTTTTTGCTCTATTTTCGGCTGGTGGGAATGTCCTGACACAAGAATGTCCACGTCCAGTTCCTTTGCAAGGTACAGTAACTGGTCACTGTCCGCTCTTGGATAGACTTCTCCGTGTATGACTCCAATTCTCAAGCCTTCCGCTTCAATGACCTTTGCCTTTGGTAAATCAAGTCTGTTGGCCCTGTCCATGTTTCCCTGAACTGCCATGACTGGAGCGATACGTTCCAACTCTTCAATAACGCTCATTGAAGTCAAATCTCCGGCATGTATGATTAATTCAACATCACTAAATGCATCAATAACATTTTGGGGCAACACCCTTGCTCTATCTGGTATGTGTGTATCTGAAATCAAACCAATTAACATTTTTTTCATTCCTTAATTATTACAATAATGTTTGTTTTATCTGGTTTTTAAATTTTTTAATAATAAACATTATAAATTCCAAAAAACATATTTTTATACATCATTCTTTTAGGAGAAGATATAATGGGCAAAGTTAAAAAGGAAGATATTTTAGATATTTTGGCTAAATATGACAAAAGTGAAATCACTATAGCTACTCTCGGAAGTCACACTTCTTTACATATTTTGCAAGGTGCAAAAGAAGAAGGATTTAGGACCGCTATCGTTTGTCAAAAAGGAAGAGAAATTCCTTATCAAAGATTTAATGTGGCAGATGAATATATTATTGTTGACGAATTCAAAGACATAGTCAATGAGGATGTCCAACAGAAACTCAGAGATATGAATGCTATTGTTGTTCCGCACGGATCTTTTGTTGCATATGCAGGTCTTGACAATGTTGAAGACAAATTCAATGTCCCAATGTTTGGAAACAGAGATGTGCTCAGATGGGAAGCTGAAAGGGACAAGGAAAGAGCATTGCTTGTAGAAGGGGATGTAAGAATTCCATTCAAATACAACAGTCCTGCTGAAATCGACCGTCCTGTAATGGTTAAATTCCCTGGTGCAAGAGGGGGAAGAGGATACTTCGTTGCATCATCAACCGAAGAATTCGATGCAAAAATCGAAGCAATGAAAGCACGTGGATGGTTAGAAGACAGTGATGTTGAAGCTGCACACATTGAGGAATATGTTTCAGGTTGTAACTACTGTATCCACTATTTCTACTCAGCACTTGACGACACTGTAGAATTGATGGGTATGGACACAAGATATGAATCAAGTATTGACGGATTTGTAAGAATGCCTGCAAAAGATCAATTGGACATTGATTTAAGTCCTTCTTATGTTGTAACCGGTAACCACCCTGCAGTAATTCGTGAATCATTACTTCCACAGGTATTTGATATTGCTGATAAATTAACAGAAAGTGCTAAAAAATTGGTTGCTCCAGGATTAAACGGACCATTCTGTATGCAAACATTAGTAAATGATAATCTTGAAGTAATCTGTTTTGAAATCAGTGCAAGAACCGACGGTGGAACAAACACTTTCATGGATGGTTCTCCTTACTCCTACCTGACCTATGGTAAACCAATGAGTATGGGTAGAAGAATTGCTTTAGAAATTAAACGTGGTATAGAAAGAGATGAATTAGAAAAAATAATAACATAGAGTTATTATTTTTCATTTTTATTTTTCTTTTTATTTTTATTTTTACCTATTTTTTGCTGTTTCTCATATTGTTCACGGGCGTTTTCACGACTTCTTTTTGTCCATGCACCGACAAGACCTACAAATGCACCTACTACAATAATCAATACTGTTAAACCCATCATTCCGTTTTCAGTCAGGAAAAATCCGCTGAACTGTCCCATATATCCTTGGAATGTTAAAACAACAATAGGGGTTGCTGCTATTGCACCCATCAGAGTTCCCATTTTAACGTTGCTTTGACCATATCCTGCATATAAAAGTCCGATTGCTGAGAATGGATAAAGCCAATCGTTGATTTGATATCCGAATAATATACATGCAGCAGCTATCGCAGCTCCAAATATCAATGCTTTAAAGTTTATGTCTACAAATTTGTTCATTTTCTATCTCCATTATTTTTTGAAGCTATTGCTCCTCCAAATGCTCCTGTAATTCCCATTACAATTGCATAATAAATTAAGGATTCTATTATTGTTATTATGCTTGCAAATCCTGTCAATCCTCCAAAGATTCCAGCAAATGCACCTCCAAATGTGGCAATTAAAATAAATAGTATTGCACCAACAATTGTACCAAATGCTCCGGCAAGTGCCGCATTCCACAAACCGCCCAATGCTCCTGAATGAGCAATATAACCGGTAATGAATCCTACAATCAATAATCCTATAAATTCATAAGGTGCAAAGAATGCTTTTACCATAATTGCTAGTATGAAACCAATAAATACTGCGCCCCATTTAGCCATAATATCACCTTTTATTATATATTTGAACTTAATAAATAAAATTTTTTGTCATTCAATAGATGTCTTTCAATTTGTCTTTAATCTGTTCAAGTATTGCCTGATGCATCCTTTTTGTAAACTCTCCTCTATCATTCTGATTCAACACATCAAGATATCCCTGTGAAACCAGATTGAAAGCAAACGGACTTGGAATGACTGTATCAATGGTTTTTATCTCCATTTCTCCGGAGTCGACCATGCTTATTATTTTTAAAGCGTTTTTAATGTCCATGTAATCTTCCATGGCTTCCCTTCTTGCTTCCTTTAAAATGGAGAAGTTGTCATCCATGTCCTGAACGAACTTAAGCAGTATCTTTCCCCTCACCTGCTGGCGTCCGACGGATTTTGACTCTCCCTTGTATCTTCTGAGGGTCATGAGTGATCTTCCTGCACAATGTCTGAAACGTGAGGCCAGGGTTTCGGTTTTATTGAGGGAGTTTGTCAATATCCTTTCGAAATTCTCAGGATTTAACTGCTTGAATGATTCCAAACCTCCGATTACTCCGTCTGAGCTCAGATAAAATCCGTTGTCTGAAATTGATATTGTGACATTTGTATTGTATCTTTGGGCTACAACATAAGCAACGGCACGGGAGAGTGCATCATTTACCTTACGGCCAAAGAGTGAATGGAAAATCACGAACTTTCTTCCTCCGAATCCCTTGTAATATTCAATTAAAAGGCATCTGTTTGAGGGGATTTTGGCATATTTGTACTGTTCGACAAAGTATTCGTAGATGGAATTGGCCGCAAAATCATCAACATATAAATAATCGTAAATGAATTCCATTATCTCTTCCTTGCTTCTTCTGTATTCAAAGCGTGTTTCCATGTGTGATCTGAATTTCTGAATGTCCATTGCAAGGTCAAATGACAGTGGGAGCTGCTGTGAAAACCATGAGGGGATTGTTGGAGGACCGCTTGCGGGTGTAACGTTTATTGTCATTCCCTTTCCGTAATTGAACCTAAATGTCCTTCCGCCCAAAACGAAGGTGTCTCCCTTTTTTAACCTTTCCATGAATGACTCTTCAATTTTACCCACAGTTTCGCCGTCACATTTTACAAGCACTCCTGATGAATCCGGTATTGTTCCGATGTTTGTGGAATAAAGCATTCTTGCCAGTTTTCCACGTTTTCCGAATGTGTTTTCCTTATAGTCAATCCAGATTTTTGCATAAACGTAACGCTCTTCAAGTTCGGGATACTCTCCGGCCATATAACTTAAGACATCCTCATAATCGTCACGGGTGAGGTCTTTGTAGCAGTAGCTTTTGCGGATAACGTCATAAGCGTAATCGATATCCCAGGGATTTTCAATACTCATTCCGTATATGTGCTGTGCCAGGACATCCAGACAGTTGGTCGGGATGGTGATCTTGTCGATTTTTCCCTCCTTGGCATTTTTAAGCAGGACTGAACATTCAACAAGGTCGTCCCTGTCGGTTACGATGATTCGTCCCTTTGACTTTTCATGCAGTCTGTGTCCGCTTCTGCCTATTCTTTGAAGGGCTCTTGCCACCGATTTCGGGGAGTTTATCAAAACCACCAAATCAATATAACCGATATCGATTCCAAGTTCAAGGGAGGTTGATGAAATAACTGCCTTCAGTTTTCCTTCCTTCAGTTTGTTTTCTGTTTCCAGTCTGACTTCCTTTGAAAGTGAGGAGTGGTGGGCCATGATGTTTGAATCATTGTAGTTCATCGGATACATCTTCTTCAGGTTATAGACAAACCTTTCAGTACCGCTACGTGTGTTTGTAAAAATCAGTGTGGTTTTGTTTTCCTGAATGAGGTCGTCCAAAAGGTCATACATTCCAAGCCGGGTGTCCTCCTCATCTGCAAGCACAATATCGCTTACAGGACACATTACCTCCATGTCAAGTTCTTTCAGATAGTTTACATTGACGATTTTACAGTTCCTTTCAACGCCATATTCATAGCCTACAAGGAATTTTGCGACCTCTTCAATGGGGCTGACAGTTGCGGATAATCCGATTCTTGTGTATTGTCCGATAAGATGCTGTAGTCTTTCCAGGGATAGGCTTAAATGAACTCCCCGTTTGTTTTCGGCCAGTGAATGTATCTCATCAATAATCAGATATCTGACATGACTTAGTTTTTTCCTGAACTTTGGAGCCACCAGAAGGATGGATAATGTTTCTGGGGTGGTAATCAGTATGTGTGGTGGTTTTTTAAGCATCTTTTGCCTTTGGTATTGTGTTGTGTCACCTGTTCTGACCGCTTTTCTTATTCCCAATTTTTTTCCGGCTATCTTTTCGATACCGTCCAGAGGTTCGTCAAGATTCTTTTCAATATCGTTGTCAAGTGCCTTCAGCGGTGAGATGTAGATGCAATAAACCTTGTCCTCCAGTTGGTCCTTTTCGGCAAGTGTTGTCAGTTCGCTTATCACTGATAAAAATGCGGTCAGTGTCTTACCCGAACCGGTAGGTGAGGATATCAGTATGTTGTTTTTCTTGTGGATGTCTATGATTGATCTTTTTTGGGCAGGTGTGAAATCATCGAACTGTGAGTCAAACCATTTTCTAACCCATGGGTGCAATGTTTTAAAAATTTGCTTTTTGGTGTAGTTTTTAGTTTGCTCTTCAATCATATTTTTTTCCTCAACATAATGTAATTTATTTTTGAAGTTATGATTAACTGTTTAATTTTCTTTATATTTAATGGTGTGTTTGATGTATTAATTCGATTTGTATTAATTTTGATATTTTTTTTTATTAAGTTGGGATAATGTTTAAATTTTATATTAATCAATTTATTATGATTGTCTATTATTTATTACCAAATTCTGCATTTCATTTAATTTTTTTATAATTTAGGTAAATAAAAATTATTATATACTTGGTTTATAATATATATTATACATAGGCTATATGCCTAAGGTGGTAATAAAATGAATGATTTATTTAATTTATCAGGACAAGTAGCACTTGTCAGTGGAGCATCCTCCGGTATCGGAGTAGACATGGCAAAAGCATACGCAAGATACGGCGCAAACATCGTCGTCACCGGAAGAAGGAAAGAAAGATTAGACCAAGTAGCAGAAGAAATCAAAGAACTTGGTGTAGACTGCATCGGTGTAGTATGTGATGTAACCGACACTGAAAGTGTAGAAGCATGTGTTAAAGAAGTTATGGACCACTTTGGAAGAATAGACATTCTCCACAACAACGCAGGATACGGAGCTACAAAAGAAGCAGAATTATTAACTGATGACGAATGGAACAAAACCGTTGATGTAGACTTAACCGGTACATTCAAAATGTCCAGAGCTGTAGCACGTGAAGCAATGATTCCACAAAAATACGGAAGAATCATCAACACTGCATCCATGTTCGGTTTAGTTGGAACCATGGCAACACCAACATCCCCATACGCAGCAGCAAAAGGTGGAGTAGTAAACCTCACAAGACAATTAGCAGCTGAATGGGCAAAATACAACATTACCGTAAATGCAATCTGTCCAGGTACCTTCCCAACTGAATTAACTCGTTCAACCATTGACAACGATGAATACAAAGCATACACAAAAACCGTTGTACCTGTTGGAAGATCTGGTGTTGACGGAGAATTAGATTCCACTGTTGTATACTTAGCATCCCCTAAATCCAGTTACGTAACTGGTCAAGCAATTGCTGTAGACGGTGGATATACCTGTATTTAAATTGAAAATTTTATTTTCAATTTTATTTTTCTTTTTTTAGTGATTTTACAATTTTTTTTTCAATAATTGCATTGACTTTAAAATGCAATTCAAATGTTTATATATTCTTAAAATCTAATTATAATCATGTCTAATTTAAATTTTAATGATGCTATTAACAATTTATCAAGTGATGATGTTAAAGTTAGAAAGGAAGCAATCGAATCATTGGTAGGCATTACTGATGAGGAAGCTATTGAACCGTTAATTAAAGCAACCACTGATGAAAATGCTCAAGTCAGATTCAAGGCTGCAGAAATTTTAGGCAGTATGGGTGATGTTGCAGTTGACAAGTTAATCGAAGAGTTTGAAAACGCTGAAGGAAAGGATAAACGTTTTCTCGCATTTGCTCTTAAGGAGACCGAAGACAAAAAAGTCATTCCATACTTTGTGGACGCCACTGATGATGAGGACTTTGGAGTTAGAAAAGTTGCGGTACGTGCACTTGGTGAACTCCAGGCCAATGAAGAACTTGAATCAATTGCCAAATGTCTTGAAGATGAGGATTGGGGTGTAAAACTTGCAGCCATTCAGGCATTAGGAGATTTGGCTACAGATGAGTCCATCAAGTTAATCAAGGATGCAAGAAAAGGTGAAGATGATAAGGACTTTAAAAAGTCATGTAATAAGGCTATCAAAAAGGCACAAAAAAGACAAAAGGCAAAGAAATCCGGTGAAACAATAGTTAAAGTCATTCCAATGAGTACAATAAAGGAAATGGAAAAGACTAATGTTCAAAAGGCTATTAAAGAATATGAACGTTATGTTGAAGCAAAACAACCTAAGGATGCCCCATACAAAAGATTATGTGTCCTATATAGGAAAGCCAATGATTATGACAATGAAGTCAGAGTGATTAAGACTGCAATTGAAGTCTTTGCCGACAATGACAAAAAACTCTCCTATTTTGAAAAGAGATTGGCAAAATTGGAATAACTATTTGAATTTCACTTCATAGAGATCTTCCCGTTTGTTCTTTAAAACAGGAAGTTCTTGTCTTACTTTTTTTATTTCATCCAAATCAATTTCGCAGATTATCAAATCTTCTTTTTCATCTGCTTGGCAAACAACCTCTCCCCATGGATTGGTCACGATAGAATGGCCATAGCTGTGGTAGGATGCATCCATATTCAGTGCAGGTGCAACACCAACACAGAAAACCTGATTGTCCAGAGCTCTTGAGCGAAACAACAGCTCCCAATGGGCAGGTCCGGTAGTTTGATTGAATGCGCCGGGATAAAATAATATTTCCGCACCGTTTTCAACCATTATTCTTGCAAGTTCAACAAAACGAACATCATAGCATATTCCCATACCGATTCTTCCAAATTCCGTATCGGCTACTGTAAAGTCATCGCCAGCTGTTAAAACGTCAGATTCCTTAAATGTGATTTTTCCGGTAACGTCGATATCAAAAAGATGCATTTTTCTATGCTTGGCTATAACTGAACCTGTCTTGTCAAAAAGGTAACTGGTGTTGTATAATTTGTCATTTTCCCTTTCAGGAATTGATCCTGCAAGAATATAAACATTATGCTGTTTTGCCAATTTTGATATGTATTTCAGAGTAATGCTTTCGGATTCCTTTTCTCCATATTCGATAAACTTGTCATTGGAATATGGACAATTGAACATTTCTGGTAAAACTATAAAATCGGCATTCCTGTCAACACTTTGACATATCATTGATTCTGCCTTTTCAATATTGGCCTTTTTATTGTCAATAACATTCATTTGACAAAGTGCAAGTCTTATTTTTGTCATATTAACACTAAAAAATAAAAAAAGAAGTATGATTTAAATCATACTTAAGCAATATCTGCTGAATGTATTGTATTTTCAATAGCTTCAGAAGTAAGTGAATTTTCAGAACTTCCTGTTATCTTAAAGACATAGAGTTCTCCTTCACTAAACATTGAAACGTATCTGGTGTAATCTCCATCAGCGTTTTCTAATATCATATTTGATGAATTTCTACCATCTAAAGTTATTGTCTCTACAAGTTCAACATAATCGTTTTGGGTTTGAGCAACACTAATTCTGTCTTGAGTAATTTCCTTGATGGAGCTAGCATCATTGGAAATGTTATAGTATTCTATGGTAACATTTTCTTCATTTTGGAAAAATACTGCTCCAGGATGTTCTGCATCACTGCCGTTTACTTCTTTCCAGGAACTTGGATATTTGAAACTAAAGGATGCATCTTTGTATTCTTTCATATCGCCGGATTGAAGTACGGAATTAGAATTAGGATTATTAGGATTATTTGATCCCATTAATAATATTCCGCCAATAACGATTAAAGTTATAATTAATATTGCTCCAATAACAAGTTTGTTATTTTTGATAATTGTAAGTGTATCCTCGTCATTTGAAGGTTGTTTTTCAAGTCTTGGTTTTTCTTTGAAAATATCTTCCTTTTTTGGGGCTTCAACTTTTGGTTTTGGGAATTTATACCCGCAATTTCCACAAATAGGAGCACCATCATAACTAGGATTTCCACATTCAGGACATTTTTTCACTGTTTAAACCTCCATTAAAAATTACATATATTACTTATAATATAAAAATATATTTAATTAATGTGATATAATGGTCGATGAAAAAATGATTAATGTTAATGATATAAATTATGCAGTTTATAAAATTGGTGAGTGGAAGAACAATTATGAAATCAATCAGATAGGCATGTCCCGTGAAATTCCAGTTACTAAAAATACTATAATGCATGTTAAATTTTCCATGGATGAAATCAGAGCATCCCAATTTTCCATTGGGGATTTGACTGTTAACGGATTTGTTGCAATCGCATTGCAATTGAATCCTAATATCCAAGACATTAAATTAAAAGATGTGGTTGCTCTTGAAGAGGAGGAATATCAGAATATCCTCTCCGAATTGGAAGATCTTGACGTTTTGGATGAAGAGGACAGCATCCCTCTTGAAAATGAGGAATATCTCATTTATAAATTGGAAAAGGACTGTCATGTGACAACTTCCACACCTGCCAATGAATTTACCAAAAAATTCTATCAGGATGAACTGAAAAAAATAGAAGATGCATTAGATTAGAAGAAATCTAATGTTACTTTTTTATCTCTTTTTAACTCACGAGGAGGTTCGACAGCTACAAATTCTATGCCTTCCTCTTCAATCATTTCCAATGCGTCGTTCATGATATCGGGTGCAACCAGAATTCCCCTTATTTTTTTCTTTTCAGCTTCAACTTCTCTTAGATAATCGTTGTCCGTATTTTCCATATCCTGAATGTATCTTCTAAGCTGTTTTACTGCAGTCACTCCTGCTTTACGGGCTTTGAGTTCTAAAATCATTAGGTTATTGTCGCTGTCTTTTCCCAAAATGTCTATAAATCCATGCTCTACACTATATTCCCTTGTGGTTGGAGTAAAGCCTTCCTCTATCAGATGAGGCTTTTCCATTATCATGTCGCTCATATCCTTTTCATATCCTGCCTGTTCAAGCTCTTCAAAGTCTTCAATGTTTGCATAGGTAATGAATTGAATCTGTCTAATCTCAGCAGTTAACAGCTCTTTTGGTGTTCTCCTGTGGCTTTCAAGGAATAAATTGTCATTTTTGATATATGCACGGGTTCTTGATTTTGGAGGCTGCCAGTTTACAGGCTCCACCTTTTTTTCTTGATGGATTAGAAATGCCCCATCAGGCTTAATCATGATTATGCGTTCTCCCCAATTCAGCTCACTTAGCGCTCTTCCCTCATAACTTACCTTACAGCATGCAAAAATCAGTATTGTAGCTCTTTTTCTAAGCGCATCTTGGATTAAATCGTATGCATCTTCGCAATTTGGTTTTTCTAAAATTTTATATTTCATCACAATAACATTGTTTAGATTGATTTAAATATTTTGTTTTTAAAACAGTTTAACATAAGATTGGTGGAGGAATTTACATTTACGATGATGAATTTTTTGAAAGTAAAAATGAATACTATACGATGGATTCATTTGAGTTTGAGAATGGCGATTTATTAAATGATGTTAAAGTTGAATATATGACTTTTGGAACTCCCATCCGTGATGATGAAGGTTCAATTAAAAATGCAATCATTTATTGTCCAGGTTCATTGGGCAACTATTCCAGTGTGAAAAAATTGGCTCCATTGGTTGATGAGGGCAATGTTTTTGATGAAAACAAATATTTTTTTGTTTGTTTAACTCCATTGGGCTCTTCAGGTTCATGTTCCCCATCACTTACAGATTTAAAAAACAAATTTCCCAAATATTCCATTTTGGATGTTGCAAAATTTCAAATGCAGTTTCTTAAGGAAAAATTCAATATTTCCCATGTTTTAGGAATTATAGGCAATTCCATGGGAGGTTTTGTTGCATTGACTTTGGCCATTAATTATCCTGATTATGCTGATTTCATCATCACCGGAGTAAGCAGCTATAAGGTTGCGGGCCATGACTTCATTCTTTCAAAATTTGTTGACGAGATAATAACTTCTGATCCCGATTATGCAAAAGGCGAAATGACCTATTCACTAATCAGAACATTAAGGTTGGCCAATCTTGCTGAATTTAATTTCGGACTTTCCCACAAATCACTAAGGGACATGTCCAATGATGAACTGGCAATTGAATTTGAAAACTTTGGAAATGAAATGCTTGAAACAGACATCTATGATTTGAAATACTGCAACGAGGCATGCATGAATTTCAATGTTGAAGATGAGCTGGACAGGGTAACCTCAAATGTTTTAATCATATCATGCAAACAGGATCCTCATTTTCCTCCGGAATTTGACGGAATTCCTATGTCTGAAATGATTGACGGTGCAAGACTTATTGTCATGGATTCTGAATTGGGACATTTGTGTTTTAATGAACTTGAAACAATTTCTGATCAATTAAAAGATTTCATGGAGAATTTGTATGGATGTTAATATAACAGATTATGGTCAGGGTGAAAGAAATTTTGTAGAATACACAGTTTCAGGCCTGGCTGTCAATCAATTGGAATTTTTAAATGAAAACCTGACTGAAAATACTGAAATTGCGGGGGATAATCTTATAATAACTATGGATTTTGATGATGAGCTGTATCCGTTTCAAAGTGAAGTTGCCAAATTCAGATTGGAGGATTTCATTTCCCGTGAAGAAATTGAAATGATGGTTTTTTTAAGCAGTTTTCTTGAAGATATGTAATATAGTTTTTAATACTGTACTGTAAACTATTATTAAAATGTATTATTGTTTTATAGTATTTTTTTAGGTAATTTTATATAGTTTGTTTAATTTATAATTATTTATCTACTTCAAATAGTTGGTTGTGATATCTTGACAAACAGTGAGGAAATTTTTATAGGGTATGATAAGTACACTATGGATAGTTTTGAATTCGAATCAGGAAGTGTTCTTGAGAATGTTGATGTTGAGTACATGGCAAAGGGAACTCCCAAGTTTGATGATGAGGGGAACATGACAAATGTCATTTTGTACTGCCACAGATTTAACGGTTCTTATTCTTCACTGGATGATATATTCAGACTCACTGCTAAAGGCAAACCATTCGATTTTGAAAAATACTATTTTATCTCAATCACTTCACTTGGTTTTCCAAATTCCTGCTGTCCATCAACAACCGATTTAAAACATAACTTTCCAAAATATACCATAAAAGATAGGGTAAATTTCAAAAGACAATTTTTAAAGGAAAGGTTCAATATAGAAAATGTTCATGGAATAATCAGCCGAGGAGTTGGTGGATATGAAGCATATACATGGGCTTGCGATTACCCAGATGAACTGGACTTCATTATTTGTTCAAGCACTGCATTTAAAACAAATGGGTACAGGTATGTTGTTTCCAAATGTATGGAAAGCATAATTGAATCTTCAGATGATTTTTATTCAGACATATACAGTGATTCACTATCCCGTATGATGGTTTCCATAAATAAATTGTTATATTCCAATTATTTTTCCAAACAGGTATTTCACAATATGACAAATGATGAAATCGATGTTTTGATGGATGATTTTGTTGATGATGGGCTGTTTGTAGATATTTATGATTTTAAACTACGTAATGATGCAGTTTTGGAGTATGATGTTGAAGATAAGTTAAAAAACATAAAGGCTAAAGCTTTAATTATCAGTTCAAAAAATGATATGTATTATTCTCCAAAATTTGATGTAATGCCAATTGAAGAATTGATTGAAAACTCTAAAATAATTTTGCTTGAGCCAAGTGCGGATTATGCAACCTATGAAGACTATCCTCTGATCGAGGATGAGTTGAACAATTTTTTAGATAATGTAAAAAATAAGTAAAGTAGCTAGTTAGACTAGCTATTTGGATACGTCCAACATGTGTTGGACTGCTTTTCTTGATTTTTCAGCAACATCTTTGGGTAATGTTACTTCCGGAGCTTCATTTACAAGTGAATCTCTAATCAGTTCAAGGGTGTGTAGTTTCATTGTTTTACAGATTGCCCCTTCAAGTAATGGATAAAGTTTTTTTCCAGGAACCTCTGAATTGATTCTGGTGATCATATCGACTTCAGTTCCGATAACGAATTCTTCTTTTTCACTTTCAGCGATATGTTTTAGCATTCCTCCGGTGGACATTACAACGTCACATGCCTTTTGAACTTTCAAATCACATTCGGGATGGCATATTATCTCAGCATTAGGATATTCCTGTCTTTTGAGCTCAACATCTTCTACATGGAACAGTCTGTGAACATAACAGTGTCCATCACTAGGAACTGGGATTATTTCCTTATCTGTTTTTTCAGCCACATGTGTTCCCAGGTTTTTGTCTGGTCCGAATAGAATTTTATCATGAGGCAGGCTTTCAGTAACTTTAACTGCATTAGCTGAAGTACATAATGTGTCTGCGTGCTGTTTTGCCTCAGCAATACTGTTTACGTATAATATGACTCCTGCATCAGGATGTTCCTCTTTTGCCTTTAACAGTTCCTCTTCAGGAAGCATATGTGCCATAGGACATTCGGCCTCCATGGTTGGAATTACAATTTTTTTATCCGGATTTAGGATAAATGCAGTTTCTGCCATAAAGTCAACACCACAAAAGATTACCAGGTCTTTATCATCAATTTGTGATGCTTTGATACATAATTCCAATGAATCTCCAAGGAAATCGGCTATTTCCTGAACTTCTTTTGGCTGATAATTGTGAGCAAGGATTATTGCATTTTTTTCTTCTTTTAATCTTAAAATTTCCTCTTGAAGGGCGCTACTCATTATTTTCACCTTGTTGTACATATTTTCTAATGTCATTAGTGATTATTATTTTATATTTGTCTTTATTATTAAAGTCTTTTACCCAAAATGACACTTTAAACTTAGTTTGTTTAAAACTGATGTCTTTTGCATAAACATCCGGATGGGGTGTGTCACTTATTGCAGGATAGCTTTCCATTTTATTTATGATATAATCTTTAAATTCTTCGAGGTCAATATTTAAAGGCAATCCTCCAAAAATGTCGACCCTATACTTTTCAGGAGCTTTATACTGCAGATATTCATTGTTTGTTAAGATTGAATTTGGAATGTGATTTTTAACGCCGTAATCATTGGTTATTATTGTTGATCGGAGTGAAATTCTTTCAACATAACCTTTTTCACCATCAACCTCAAGCGTATCACCTACCTTAACACTTCTGCTCAAAATTAACAGGATTCCTGAAAACAAATTGGATATGAGGTCTTTTGCAGCAAAACTCAGAGCAATACCCACAATACCTAAACTCAAGAGGGTTCCTGTAAGATTGATTCCGAATATTTGCAGAATGGTCATGACTGCAACAAAATAAATGATGAAACTGATAATGTCTCTGATAAGATATACTGCAGTCATATCCTTTTTGAACCTTTTCATGTGTTTCATTGAAAAGGCAATCAACCTTGTCAGTATAAATGTTATGGCGATAATGACCATAATGGTCAGTAATTTCATTGTCGCTTCGTCTATATTTGGTAAATTCATGGTATCATCACAATTCAATTTCTAGGAAATCTTTGGCTAATTTGGTATTTTCAAAGATCTCCTGTGCTTCTTTTAGCATAATGTCTGCATAATCATCGCCGTAACGTGTACTTATATGTGTCAGAATCAGTTCTTTACTGTTGGAATCTTTTGCTATGTATGCCGCATCAACAGATGTTGAATGCCCATATTCTTCTGCATTCAGTTTCTGCTTTTGAATGAATGTTGATTCATGTATGAGCAGTGTTGAATCACGTGCCAGCATAATCATCTCCTCGCAAGGCCTTGTATCTCCTGAATATGTAACTTTGGTTCCTTTTCTAGGCTCTCCCAGTACCTGTTCTGGTTTGATAATTTTTCCGTCAATTTCTACTTCTTCACCATTGTGCAGTTTTCCAAAAGCGGGACCAACCGGCACGCCCAACTCTATGGCCTTTTCCCTTAAGAATCTAGGTTTTTTCTTCTCTTCAATAGAGTATGCTAATGCTGGGACATTGTGCTTGACCCTTTGGGCTTCGATAAAATAGGTTTCGTTTTCTATAATTATTCCGGAATCTATTTCAACGAATTCAACAGGATATTCGATTGCACAATAACCTAAGGAGTATATTGCATCTTTTATTTTATTCAACCCTTTAGGGCCGTAAATTGTCAGCTTTGTTTCCCTGCCATTCAGGCTCATTGATTGCAGAAGTCCCGGAAGACCGAGTATATGGTCTCCGTGATAGTGTGTGATGAATATTTTAGAAATTTTCATAGGGCTTACGTTGGTGTAAAGTAGTTGTCTTTGTGTTGCTTCACCGCAATCAAATAAAAATATCTCTCCGAATGCCTTAATGGCAATTGAGGGATGATTTCTATCTTTTGAATGAACTGCTGAGGAAGTTCCTAAAAATATTATTTCCATTATATAATCACTTTTTATAGTTCTTAAACTAATATATATTCATAATTATATTAAATTTTTAGGTGATTTTTTGGATAAGATTATTGAGTATATGTTGGCTGAAGATGAGGGATTTGGAGATATCACATCTGATGCGGTTGTGGAAGAAGGTAAGGTTGTTGATGCAGCCATCAAATCAAAAGATGAGGGTATTCTTGCAGGAATTGATATCGTCCGTGAGTTGTTTGAGGAATATGGTGTCAAGGTTTTATTCTGGATAAAGGAAGGCAGTAAAATCTCAAAAGGGGACGTTTTGATATCACTGAGAGGGGATGCAAGGACAATCCTTCTTTTGGAGAGAACTGCACTTAATCTGGTCATGAGGATGAGTGGTGTCGCAACAGCCGCCAACCATTATGTTGAGTTGGTTGGAGACTGTGACGTTCGGGTTGCCGGAACACGCAAAACCTCTCCGGCATTAGCCAAATTCGATAAATATGCATTGAAAGTTGGTGGTGCGGATACTCACCGTTTCAGTCTGGATGATATGGTCTTAATCAAGGACAATCATATAGCAACCTGTGATGGTCCTCTTGATGCGCTTTTAAGGGCAAAGAAACATGTAAGCTTTTCTAAAAAAATAGAAATTGAGGTGGAAACCCTGGGCGATGCCATTGACTGTGTAAAAAATGGTGCCGATATCGTCATGCTTGACAATATGGGTCCAAAGGAGGTAAAAGAAGTCATAGACAACCTTGAAAATTTAAATATTCGTCAAAATTCATTGATTGAAGTTTCCGGTGGAATAACTGATGAAACAATTTTGGATTATGCCAATCTGGGCGTGGACATAATCTCAATAGGGGCCCTTACCCATTCATCAAGGAGCCTGAACTTCTCCTTGGGATTTGATGAATCATAATCTCAGGGACAATACCTCTTTCAACTCTTCATTGTTCATTTCGGTAATGAATGTCTCGTCATTGCTGATGGATTTGCTTGCAAGATCTGTTTTGTGCTTGCTTATGGCATCAATGGTCTCTTCAAGTGTTCCCTTGGTGATGAACCGGTAAACCATCACATCCTTATCCTGTCCTATACGGTGAACCCTGTCCGTTGCCTGATTTTCAACTGCAGGATTCCACCACAGGTCATAATGGATCACATTCTGTGCGGCGGTCAGGTTGAGACCTGTTCCTCCAGTCTTGAGTGTGGCGACAAAAATCTTGTAGTCCGGGTCTTCCTGGAATGTGTCGATGATTCTTGTCTTTTCTTTAAGGGTTTGTGAACCGTGCAGGAACAGCACCTCCTGTTTGAACTTTTTGGATATAAGTTCCTGTATCAGCTTGCCCATCTCGACGTATTGGGTAAATATTATGACCTTTTCATCATTGTCCAGAATGTTTTCTAAAATATTCACAAGCAGTTCCATTTTTCCGGATTCCTTGATTGTAGGTTTTTTGATGTCCAGAAACTGTGCAGGATGGTTGCAGGTCTGTTTAAGAGCAGTCAATATTTTTAAAATAATTCCTTTTCTCTGGATTCCCTTGGAGTTTTCAATATCGAAGAATATCTCGTCCAGAATGGCATTATACAACTTGATCTGCTTTTTGGATAGGCTGCAGTAAATGTCATTAATGAATTTCTCCGGCAGTTCCTTTTTGATGTCCTCATCGGTTTTGAGGCGTCTCATGACAAATGGTTTGGCTATTGTTCTTAAATTTTCCAAAGTCTCTTCATCTTCCAGTTTTTCAATAGGAACGACATAGTTTCTTTTGAAGTCATCCTTTGTGGATAGATATCCCTTGTTTACAAAATCAAATATTGACCAGTAGTCCATCAGCTTGTTTTCGATTGGAGTACCTGTCAATGCAATTTTTGTTCTTGCCCGGATTTCCTTTATTGCCTTTGTCTGTTCTGTATTGGGATTTTTGATGTTTTGGGCTTCATCAATGACGCATAAGAACCATTTTTCATCTACGAACATGTCCAAATCAAGGCGGACAACGCCGTAGGAAGTCAGAATGATGTCATAACTTTCCAGGGGAAATGTTCTGTTTGACCCGTGATAGATATAATAGGTCAGTTCAGGTGTGAATTTCTTTATCTCGTTTTCCCAATTGGATATCAGTGTTGGAGGGACAATGATCAGTGATGACTTGTCCTCCAGCATCTCATGTTCCTTGTAAAATAGTATTGCGGACAGCACCTGTATTGTTTTACCGAGCCCCATGTCATCGGCCAATATGCTTCCGAACTTGTATCTTATGTTTTGAATCAGCCAGGAATAGCCTATCTTTTGGTAGGGCCTCAGCTCTCCGGTCAGTGAATCCGGAGCATTATAGATTTTGGTTTCTTTGATTAGCTTTTTAAACCTGTTGTAGTCATTAGGATTTTTCAGATGTTTTTTGGCTAATTTTTCCGTATTGGTCATTGATTTTCCCTTTTTAATTTCTGAATTAATTTTGTCCTTACTGATAATTAAAAGTAAGTGTTGAAAGCTGAATTGACTATTTGTTATCTCCCACTATTATTTGTTGGATATGTTGTGGCGCTGTTGACATTATTGTTGTTGATTGATAAGGTCATTTTTGTAGAATAATATTCAATAATTTTAATTTAATTTCTAAAATCTTAATCAAAACTTCAAAAAAACAAAGTTTAATAATATAGTAAAATAAAATATATAAAAGATAGAGAATTATATTTTCTTAAAATGGTGATTTAATGGTAAAAATAGCTAAATTAGCTTTGGAAGATGGAACTGTTTTAAAAGGTGAAGCATTCGGTCATGAAACCACTAAATTAGGAGAACTTGTTTTTTCTACCGGTATGGGTGGTTACACCGAATCACTAACTGATCCGTCTTTTAAAGGAGAGATATTGATGTCTACTTATCCTTTAGAAGGTAATCATGGGGTAAGTGAGAAGTGGTATCAATCTGATAAGATTCAGGTTGAAGGATTTGTTTGTCGTGAGGTCTGCCGTGAAGTCTCTAATTTTGGACCTCAAAAAACATTGGATGAATTTTTAAAAGAATTTAAAACCCCTGGTATAAGTGGAATTGATACACGTGACTTAACACTCAAGATTCGTGAAAGGGGTTCCCTTAAAGCAGCAATTACAACTGAAGACATTGCCGATGACAAATTGATTGAAATGGCAAAATCTCAGCCAAGCATTGAGGATATTGATGTTGTGCCATTGGTATCCACAAAAGAAATCAAGGTATTCAATGAGGATGCCGATAAAAAAGTTGCTTTGATTGACTGTGGTGTTAAAAAGAACATTATTAACTCATTTTTAGAGAGGGATATTGGAGTAATACTTTTCCCTTATGATACTGATTATAAAACTGTTTTGGATTACTCTCCTAATGGTTTGATGATTACTTCAGGACCTGGAAATCCTGACAGAGTAACTGAAACTATTGAAACCCTGAAAAAATTAGCCAACAGACTTCCAATCTTCGGAATCTGTATGGGTCAACAATTGATTGCTAAATCTTTCGGTGCAAGATCCTATAAAATGAAATTTGGTCACCGTGGTGAAAACCAGCCGGTTAAAGATTTAAACACTGGTAAAGTCTATATCACATCACAAAACCACGGATTTACCATTGATAAGGAATCCTTGAAAGAAACCGATTTAGTTTTAACTCATGTTAACTTAAATGATGGAACTCCTGAGGGTATTTCTCACAAAGAACTCCCAATGCGTTGTATACAGTACCACCCTGAAGCGGGACCTGGTCCAAATGATACAAGAAATACTTTTGATGAGTTTAGCCAAATGATGGATGATTATTAAGGAAGGGGATTACATATGCCAGTTGATAAGGATATTAAAAAAGTTTTAATTATTGGATCTGGACCTATTCAAATTGGACAAGCTGCAGAGTTCGATTATTCAGGTTCACAAGCATGTAAATCATTAAGAGAAGAAGGTATAGAAACCGTACTTGTTAACAGTAATCCTGCTACCATACAAACTGATATTGATATGGCAGACACTGTTTATACTGAACCATTAACTCCTGAAGTTGTTGCAAAAATCATAGAGGAAGAGGATATTGATGCTATTTTACCAACAATGGGTGGACAAACCGGATTAAACATTGCAACAGGTCTTGGAGATTTAGGATTACTTGAAGGAATTAAAGTATTAGGTTCTGATGTTCAAACCATCAAGGATGTGGAAGATCGTGATCTGTTCGCAAACCTTATGGAAGAAATCGGGGAAGAAATTCCTAAATGTCATGCTGTTGAAAGTGTGGACGCTGCACTTGAAGCCGTTAAGGATATAGGATACCCTGTTATTGTCAGGCCTGCATTCACATTAGGTGGAACCGGTGGAGGAATTGCCCACAACCAGGAAGAATTGATAGAAATTGCAAATCACGGATTGGACATGAGTTTCATCAACCAGGTGCTAATCGACGAATCAGTTCTCGGTTGGAAAGAAATAGAATTCGAGGTAATGAGGGATAAGGAAGATACCTGTATCATCGTATGTACCATGGAAAACATCGACCCTATGGGTATACACACAGGAGACAGTGTGGTTGTCGCTCCAATCCAAAACCTTTGTGACGAAACCATCCAGAAAATGCGTGACGCATCCATTAAAATCATCAGAGCATTAGGAATCCGTGGAGGATGTAACATTCAATTTGCACTAAACCCTGAAACCGATGAATACAAGGTTATTGAGGTAAACCCTCGTGTATCAAGGAGTAGTGCACTTGCATCAAAAGCAACCGGTTATCCAATTGCAAAAATATCATCCAAAATCGCTCTCGGAATGACTTTGGATGAAATTAAAAACGACATTACCAAAGAAACCCCTGCATCATTTGAGCCTGCAATCGATTATGTGGTTATCAAAATCCCAAGATGGCCATTTGACAAGTTCAAAGGAATCAGCCGTGAGGTTGGTGTTCAAATGAAGGCAACAGGTGAAGTAATGGCTATCGGAAGAACCTTTGAAGAGGCGTTCCAAAAGGCATTAAGATCACTTGACATGGGTTTTGACGGATTTGAATATGTCGAATACACAGAAGAAGATTTATCTCATCCGACTGACTTAATTTATTTCCAAATCTATTCAGCCATTAAGGACGGAATGGACATTGATAGAATAAGGGAACTTACAAAAATCGACAATTTCTTCCTTTATAAAATCAGAAACATCGTAAACTTCGAAAACGGTGTAACTGCCGATAAACTGGATGATGAGGATTATCTCAGAAAAGCAAAACAAATTGGCTGTTCAAACAAACGTCTTGCAGAACTTTCAGGCCAAACTGAAGAGTACATCAGAAACAGACTTTCAAAATACAACATCAAACAATCATACAAGATGGTAGATACCTGTGCTGCTGAATTTGAAGCAAAAACGCCGTACTACTACAGCAGTTATGACAAAGGAAACGAATTGACTTCAACCAACAAGAAGAAAGTTGTAATTCTTGGTGCAGGACCAATCAGAATTGGTCAGGGAATCGAATTCGATTACTGTTGTGTACATTCATCCTTGGCTTTAAAAGATGAAGGAATTGAAACTATTCTGATTAACAACAACCCTGAAACTGTAAGTACAGATTATGACATTTCAGATAAGCTGTTCTTTGAACCATTAACATTTGAGGATGTAATGGGAGTTATTGAACAGGAAAAACCTGACGGTGTAATCGTACAGTTCGGTGGTCAGACCTCCATCAACCTTGCTGTGCCTCTGGCTAACGCAGGTGTTAAAATATGGGGAACACCATACGAAAGTATCGACCGTGTTGAAGACCGTGAATTGTTTGCAGAACTTCTTGAAAAATTACACATTCACCAGGCACCATACGGAACAGCTAATTCATTTGAAGAAGCAAAAGAAATTGCTGAAAGAATCACATTCCCGGTACTTGTACGTCCTTCATACGTTATCGGTGGAAGGGCAATGGAAATCGTTTATGATGTCACAGAACTTGAGGAATATATGAAGGAAGCTGTAAAGGTATCTCCTGACCATCCAATTCTTGTGGACAAGTTCCTGGAAGATGCTATTGAATTGGATGTCGACCTGTTATGTGACGGTGAAGACGTATTCATTGCAGGTATCATGGAACACATTGAAGAAGCAGGTGTGCACTCTGGAGACTCCGCATGTGTAATACCTCCTCAAACAATACCTGAACATATATTGAATACCATCCGTGAAAATTCAAGAAAACTTGCATTGGAATTGGATGTTAAAGGTTTAATGAACATACAATATGCTGTAAAACTTGATGAGGAAATGGTCTACATTATCGAAGCTAACCCTCGTGCAAGTAGGACAGTTCCGTTTGTAAGTAAGGCTATCGGCGTTCCATTAGCTAAGGTTGCAACATGGATTATGAATGGTGCCAAACTCAGAGACTTTGATTTAACCAAAGAAATTAAAATAGATCATGTGGCTGTAAAAGAATCTGTATTCCCATTCCTGAAACTGCCTGAATCCGATACTGTTCTTGGACCTGAAATGAAATCCACAGGTGAAAGTATTGGTATAGATGAAACTTTCGGAATGGCATTTTACAAATCACAGCTTTCAGCGGGTATGGAACTGCCTAAAGAAGGTAAAATATTTATCAGTGTAAAAGAAACCGATAAGAAAAAAATCAGACCAATTGCTGAAAAGGCAGCTAACCTAGGATTTGATTTGGTGGCTACAGCAGGTACTGGTGAAGCAACCGGATTGGACAGTGTTGAAAAAGTCCTAAAAGTGTCACAGGGTTCACCAAACATCAAGGATGCAATCCTGAACAAGGAAATTGACTTGATTATCAACACCTCTGAAGGTAAACAGTCTGCAAAAGACGGTTACATTATCAGACGTTTGGCTATTGAGTTAGGTATACCATATGTTACCACTTTGGCCGGTGCAAGAGCTGTTTTAAATGCTATTGAAGCTGTTCAAAACAGCACAATCAATGTTAAATCTTTAAACAGATATGCTGATGGAGAATAATATTTCTCCCCTTTCTTTTTAAGTTAACGAAGATTTGACCGGAGGCACTTAACTGTCTCAATTAATACCACAACTTAAAAGTAACTGCCTTGGCATTTACTTTACTTTTTTTTAATTTTGATGTTGATCAGAATCTGCTATTTTTCATGTGCATATTTTGCTTTCCTTCAAAAGGTTTAAATACATCATAGATACATTGTAATGGTATGACCACTGTTATAGATTTAGATAAAAAATGTGCAATTTGCACTGAAACATCACCACAGTCTATTCTGACAAGTACAAGTACTTGGGGATATCCTGATTTGGACTTAAGACCTTCTGAAATGCAAAGAAGCAGTATGTTTGCATGGCTTCAGGAATGTCCTCACTGCGGATTCGTTGCAAGAGACATTGAACAAACTCATGTTAAAGTGGCTCCTGATTTTCTTAAAAGCGATGAGTATCTCACCTGTGGGGGCCATGATTTCAAATCAGATTTGGCCAAAAGATTTTATAGGCATCATTTAATATCAAAGGCTAATGATATTCACGACTTAGAATTCTATTCTCTTTTGCATTGTGCATGGGTTTGTGATGATAATGACGACAATCTTGCAGTTGATACTCGAAAATTGGCTTTGAAATCACTTGATAAAGTCGATGCCAAAAATGATGATGAAAGGGACAACCTGAAGCTTATTAAAGCTGATTTGCTTAGAAGATCTCTGCAGTTTGATGAGCTGATTGGGGAGTTCAAAGATGTTTTCTTTGAGGATAAAATTAAAAATGAGGTCATTAATTTTCAGCTTGAACTTGCAGCAAAAAAGGACAGTGGCTGCTATGCTATAGAAGATATTCCAAAAAAAGTAACCGTCACACTCAATGGGGAATTGCATAAGAAATTGAATCTCATTGCAGATCTTAAATGTGTTTCATTGGGTGAGGTTATCGAGGAAATGCTTAGTGAAAAGGCTGATGAAACTGATATGAATGAGCTTAGGGAAAATTATTATCTAAAGTAGGCAAGAATACCTTGACTTCTTAAGTCGAGGATGAATTGCACAAGGAGATGGCAAGAAAGTTAGATAGGATTGGACGATTGCTCGTCCGCACCCTCTTAAGAACCGTACGTGTCCGTTTCCAAACATACGGCTCAAGCAGAACTTTATCCGAAAGTTC
>NZ_CADAJR010000017.1 GCF_902788255.1 uncultured Methanobrevibacter sp. | reverse complement strand
GCTCTCTCATTTGATTTAAATATTACTAAAATTAAAATAATAGATAACAATCAACTTAATTCATTAAATTTTCAACGATAGCCAAGTTGAAATAAAAAAATGATTTAAAAATTGATTGTTGAACCTTAGGGACTAGGGGGATAGCACGGTAATTCTATACTCATTAGAGTATACAGCCCGTGAAGTAAGAATCCTCAACTTCCATAAGTTGAGGTAGTTCAATCAAACCGCTGAGAAAATTCGATGGTAAAGTAGGTGCAAAATGCATCTATATTTTTCCTATTTTTTTTAATTATTGTACAGATATTCTTTAATATTTATACCGCAGGAAGGACATTCCTCTTCGCCGATTTTAAGTCTATTTTTACATTTAGGGCAGAAGTTAAGCTGAACCTTGTATTCTTTGGTCTGATCAATAACAATGTTGACTTCAATTTTCTGGGTAATGTTGGTTTTCAGGACATTCATGTCCCAGTTGTTGTCCATTAGAAGTTTCTTATAATAGAATGCCTCAGTCATTGAATCGTAGTTTCCAATGATTTCATCACCCTTTTGAATATAAAATTTCTTGATTTTATGGTTGAATAGAATTTCACCTTCCCTTTCGGTTTTGTTAACTTTGGTCCCCTTGATTCTGCCTTTTGGTCTTTTTTCGGGAAATGGTGGCAATTCCATGGTTTCGTACTTGTTTTCAAGGTCACATTCAACAAGCAAATCATAATCGAAATTACAAAAAAACAGTGCATCCCTTTCATATAGTGCATCGGATAATTTTGAAAACTCTCCATAGTCTTTATTGTTATATTTAACTCTGTATACATTGCCGGTTTTAACGATATTCCTGTAAAAGTATCTTATTTCCTGAGAGTTAATATAAATCACCCTGATGGCTTTAAAAATTAAGTAACAGTTGACTCATGAGGTTAAAAGTTTCTATTTGAACCTATGGGTTTTACATTTATATTATTGATTTTTGAATTAAATAAAGTTAATCCAAAAATACTTTAACAACAAAAATTAGAGTTTACTTTAATGTTTACTATATCAAATGGGATTATTTTAAAAGGCCAAAATTTGACTCCGGTTCGTGAAAATATCGTTGTGGATGACGGCAAAATCATTGAGATTTCAAAGGATGCGAAAGAAGGAAAAATAATCGACATTGAAGGCGCTTATGTTTGTCCCTCTTTTATCAATGGCCATATTCACATTGGAGATTCAATAATCAAGGATGAGGGGTATGGTTTGACATTAAGTGAAATGGTCAAGCCCCCTAATGGTGTAAAGCATCGTGCATTGGCCAATGCTTGTGATGAGGATTTAATTGATGCAATGAAACAGTCCATGTGGGATATGGTAAACTCAGGTACAAGTCATTTTATTGATTATCGCGAAGGTGGAATAAAGGGAGTAAAACTTTTGAGAAAATCCTCAAAGGACATTCCAATCAAACCGGTTATTCTGGGTCGTGACGATAGTTTTTATGGAGACGATCCAGATTTGGCTAAGGTTAAAACCGCAATTAGAAAACTTCTTAAGGTTGCTGACGGTATTGCTCCAAGCGGTTTTGGTGAAATAACAACGGATGTTGCTAATTTGATAGTTGAAGAGTGCAATAGACAGGGCAAGATTTCATCAATCCATGTTGCGGAATCAGAATCCAATCAAATTGAGTCTTTAAATGAGAATAAGGTGACTGAAATTGCTAGGGGGGTAAAAACCAATTTCAATCAGCTGGTTCACTGTACCAATCCCAAAAACAATGACATCGACCTAATTGCAAACTCAAATCAGAATGTTGTTGTTTGTCCAAGAGCAAATGCGACATTAAACGTTGGTGTGGCGCCCTTAAATAAAATGCTCAATTTAGGTGTTAAGCCATTGCTTGGTACTGACAATGTTATGCTTAACTCCCCAAATATGCTTAGGGAATTGGAATTTTCATTAAAACTCATGTCTGTTTATTACAAGAGTTATATCAATCCTATTGAATTGGTTAAAATGGCAACAACCAATATTTGTGGATTTGACATCAACAAAATTGTTGAAAAATCGATGATTTTAGAGGATAATTTTGCGGAATTTTTCATTTTCAAATCTTTTTCTAAAAATCCTTACCTTAATATGTGTAATCGTCTAGAAACGAAAAATATATTATATATCATAAACAAAAGAGTTAATGTATAATATCATGGATATAAATCTATATATTATGGGAGATGTTAATGATGTATAAAAGAATATTGGTCCCTACTGATGGATCAGAATTTGCAAAAAAAGCTCAAAAACATGCTTTGTTTTTAGCAAAGGTTAGTGGAGCTGAAATAATCGCTGTGAGTGTCACAGAAAACAATTTTGTTAACGGACTTCCATTGGATGATGAAGTATACCAGTTAAATCAAATTCTAAAGGAAAGATCAGAAGAGAATCTCAAGGAATTTGATGAATTGAATGTTGATGATTTAAAGATTACTCATGTGATTAGAGAAGGTTCTCCGGCTAAAGTAATATTGGAAGTTGCTGGAGAGGAAGATGTCGATTTAATCGTTATGGGTAGTTCTGGTAAATCTGGCTTCGATAGATTTATTATGGGCAGTGTAGCAGACAAGGTTGTAAATTCAGCCAAATGTGCAGTGCTCGTTGTACATTAATTTACATTATATATTAAATTTATTAAAGGTGTTTTTTATGTTAGTTAAAAGAACAATGTCTAAAAATGTTGTAAGCGTTTCCGTTCCAGGTAATCGTGAAAAAGTTTTAGACTTAATGAGAAAAGAAAACAAAGCAGTTCTTCCTGTTGTTAAAGAAGATACTGACATTTTAGTAGGACTAGTAACTCGTTCTGATTTAATTAATAATCCTGATGAAGAGCAAATTGCAATGTTAATGAGCAGAGACTTAATCACAGTTAAACCTGGTGATGATGTAGTGGATGCTGCTCGTGTAATGATGGAAAATGATGTAAGAAGAGTTCCTGTTGTAAATGATGATGGCGAATTAGTGGGAATAATCACTTCATTTGACTTGGTATCAAAAGCTTTAACTAAAATTGAAATAAATGATGCTGTTGAAGATTATATGATTACTACTGTTCCAACTACATGGGAAAAAGCTCCATTAAACGTTGCATTTGAAACCATGAATCAATTCGGATTAAAATCCGTTTTGGCTTTAGATGATGAAGCAAAATTATCAGGTATTTTAACTGAAACTGATTTTATTTCAGAAATTGAAATCATCTCTGAAAGAAGTGAACACAGTTCTACTGTTGGAACTGAAGGAGATAAATGGTCATGGGACAGTACTTCCGTATTGTACATTGAGAAAAACAGTTTAAAGTTCACTGATAAAGTTGTAGCTGATGTGGCTGTTGGAAATGTGGAAGTTGCTAATTCCAAAACCAAAGTTTCAGACTGTGCTAAGAAAATGAAAACCTTAAACATTGAGCAGATTCCTGTAATTGGTGTTGAAGGTGACTTGGTCGGTCTTGTAAGAGCTTGTGATTTAATCAAAGCATTAGTTGAATAATGGGATAAAATGGCTGTTAGTCCAGTTTTACTTGTTAAAGCAGATGAAAGTACAGTTCGTGTTCGGGCAAGATTATATGATGATTTTTCTGAACATGATATTGTATTAAACTCTGTATTGACTTATTGGTGGGCTAATAACTTACCCCCTGCTTTAAAATTTTTAGAGCTTCTTGATTCTGCAATAAAAAGAACCATCAATGAGATAATGCCTCATAAAATATTGAATCTGAAATATGATATCAAGGCTAATGAGGTATTGGAAAAGGCGTCCGAAATCGAAATAGATTTGATTTCAGTTGTGGCAGATGATGTTGGCTTTAAATTAGAAAATTCCAAGATTTGTCTAAATGGCATTAGAAAAGTTGAGGATGATTTCGAACCGAAGGAATTTTCAACCAGTTTTGAGCATATTCTTGAAACACCAGATATTGTTTTGAAAAAGTATAGGGAAATGCAATCCCAACAATAATTTCTCATTAATTTAATTAACCTTTCACTATTTTTAATTAATTTTTTTAAAAAAAGTTTTCATTTAATGAATTGTAATTTCATTTAAATGAATTCAATACTTGAATTTTAAAGATTGTTTTCGTTGCGGATATATTCTTTAATGCAATTCAACAATTCTTTTGCATCCTGTTTTTTGATGTCCTCATTTTCACGAATGAAATTGATCAATTCACTTTTTTTATCATTGCTTAAGCCTGATTTGCTTAGGGTGTCGGCATAATTTCTTTTTGGATAAAAAGTGGATTTTGCAATGTCTGATAATTCATCCTTTTCGCTTTGGGTTAGGATATTTTCCGAAACCGCATTTTCAAAAACATAATTCATGCTGATTAGAGGAACTGACAGTGCTTCTAAGCTTTCACTATCCAGCATGACTGCAACATCATCATCGGAATCTATTGCTCCGCTTGCATACTGATTATAGCAATATCCAACACCGACCATGCCCAGACTATCCAATTCAGAAGCCCTTAAAGCTCCCATGCTTGAAGCTCCAAATACTTTTATACCAGCATTTATTGCTCCCAATATTTCTTTGTGGCCTACTGCGGAGTTTTGATGAAAAACACCATCAATTATTGCGATGATGTCAGGATTTTCCTTTAAATCTATGCCCAGGTCTCCTCTTTTGATGGGTCTTTTATATATTACTTCAACATCATCATCCGAATCAAGTATTTCCTTTGCTTCATCAAAAGGTAGGGATAGTCCAGTATAAATTATAATCTTTACCATATGATCAGACTCTTAAAAATCTATATCCTGCACGGCTTTGGTCGAGTGTATATAATTCCATTTCAGGAATAACGACACGAACGACGCTTACATCAAGTTCAGGGCGTGTCAAGTCATGATATAATACATGTTTTATTTCATTTGAGGTCAGTTCATTTTTGACAATTTCCAAATCCTCATTGATTGATGTTGTTGATTTGTTTTCAATGTCTGAAAGGCTGATTTGTTCCTCTTCTTGTTTAAAGTAATACTTGTTGATTCTTTTCATCCTTTCATAACCTGCTTCACGTGCAAAGTCTGCCCTGACCGTATCCTCACGGGCACCGTTGATTTGTGTTGCTCTGCTTTGGGCAACTTCTGTCAATGCCCTTAGGATTGCAACTTCGGGGTCAAGGTGGGTTCCTATGCCCAAGGTAAGTAATCCAGCATCACGTGTAACGGTATCGTCTGCGGAAGCAGCAATGGTTGGAACATCGATGTCTGCAGTGAAATCCATCAGTTTAATGTTTATTCCATTTGATGTGAATTTTTCAATGGTTTCATTGATAGTTTCACTTTCAATTGTGTCTAAATCAATCTGTGAATAGTTTTTATGGGTCAACTCGAAAATGCTCCATGCATCACGTTCTATAACTTCAAAAATACCATGCAAGATTGCCTCTTCCAGGATATTTCCTGATGCAAGTCCATTTGTATTTGACTTGAACAGACTTTCAACGTTGTTGTCATGTGTGTATGGGTGGTAAATCGCATTTGTTGGGATATAATAGTCCTTATCTGTAATTAAATCATGCGCCATGCTCCATTCCAATCTGATGTCTGAAATATCCTTTTTTTCAAATTCCTTTGGCAGGTTCAGGGATTTCGGATCGATGTAATTCCCCTTGGCAGATATTTCATTTACGCTAGAGAGTATTATCTCATCGCGGTCCTGTCTTTCTGCAGAGTATCTTTCAAATCCTTCCATCATGGCAGAGGCCTTTGCATGGTCTTTGGAAATTCCTTTTCCACCATAAACGCTAACTCCACCATATTCTGCGGTAGGTCTGATTGCAGTATAGACTGGAAGTCCTATGCGGTCCAAATCGGTAATGTCTGCAATACGGGTTATTCCGGCAGTCTTTAATTTGTCTTCATTAATTTCAATTGTTTTTTTAGGAGCTATTACTCTGTGAGTTCCCTTAAAATATGTTAATTCTTCTGACATGTTACATTCCCAAAATCATTCTAACTATATTTTCAACACCGATTGTCATTGAAGCGGCGGTCAATATTCCTGCGATAGCGATTGTAACAATCCAAATTCCGAAATTCCATGTAAGAACTTTAGATCCATCTAAGTTTCCAATTGGCAGTAAGTTAAACACAGCTAAAAAACTGTTAACTGAATATCCTGTCGCACAAATGATGAATATCAATAGTGAATTGCTTGATGTGAATGCGGATTGATATACTGAAGTTGCTAATGCTAAAAATACTAATGCAAGAATAATGTTGACAATTGGTCCGGCAATTGAGATTTTGCCGTTTATTTCATCAGTCATGTAGTTTGCATATGTATAAACCGCACCTGGTGCAGCGAATACGAACCCGAAAAATGATGTGACAAGTGCAAATATCAGTCCTTGAGGCCATAATTTAAATTCGGCCCAGTAACCGTATTTCATTGAAACAAATTTGTGTCCAAGCTCGTGTAGGATAAATCCTGCACCCACACCTACCATAACAATCGGAAGAATTGATAAAACTGCATTTGAATCTCTTCCACCATTCACTATTGCAAAACATAGTGAAATGACGAAAAATGCAATTAGTAAATCTCTTACTTCACTGGCTGTAAATTTAAACATAATTTTAAAATATCTAATTTTATATATAAAGATTTTTCTAATTATTACTATGGACTTGCATATAACCAATATAATAAATGATTTGAAAAATGATGATTTCGATGCTTATTTGCTAACACAATTTACCAATGTGGAATATATTTCTAATTATAAACCTACCAGTTTTGCATTTTGCATAATAAAGGAAAATCCTATCATCTATGCTTCTGGTATGGATATGGAATTGGCTAGGAATAATTCCTCAATTGAAGTTAAGGAATACGAATCCTATGATGTTATGATTAATGAGCTAAAAGATGATGGCATTAAAAGTTTGGCAATTGAGCCAACACTTCCATACAGTACTTATGTTAGATTCAGGGATGATTTTACAATCGATTCAAAGACATACATTGACAAACAACGCATGATCAAAACCCCTGCCGAGATTGAAAAGATTACCCGAGCTACAGAAATTGCCCAGAAGTCATTTCTGCAATTGGATATATTGAACAATAAAAGCACTGAAAAAGAAGTTGCCTTTGATTTGGTCCGCCACATGATTGAAAATGGAGCCTCTAAAGAATCATTTGACACAATCGTAACAAGCGGTGCGGAATCTAGCCTTCCTCATACAATACCTCAGGATAAAAAATTGACACAACCAATATTGATTGATTGGGGGGCGATTTATGAAGGGTACTGCTCTGACAATACCAGAACAATGGTTTATACTGAAAAACAGCAGGAAATATGGGACATTGTTGCCGAATCACATGATAAGGCCATTAAAGCAATCAAACCTAGAATGAAATGCTGTGAAGTTGACAAAGTTGCAAGGGATATAATTGCAGATTATGGCTATGGTGACAGGTTCATTCACTCAACAGGTCACAGTTTAGGTTTGGACATTCATGAAACTCCAGGATTTTCCATGCGCGATGAGACAATAATTGAAGAGGGCATGGTTATTACAGTGGAGCCTGGAATATATCTTGAGGGTGAATTTGGTGTACGTCTGGAAGATACTGTATATATCTCCCGCAAGGCCAATGTCATTGGCGATTTGCCTTTGAATATTGACTAAATCAGGTCATCGACTGAGTATTTGGTAAAATTTTTAACATCATATTTTGAGCAAATTGCGAGTTTGTAATCTTCAATGTCAAAAAGGTTAAACTTCAATTTGTTCTTATCATTTTTTAGGGATATTTCATCCTTTATGATGATTTCAAAGCTATCAAGTTCAAGGTTAAATCCCAAACCAGTATATTTCATATAGCTTTCCTTTAAAACCCAATAATTGAAAAATTCGTTTGAGGGATTGTCGGATTTAATGATGCTATCATATTCGCTGTTGTAAAAGTAATTTTTGGCAATGTCTAAATCAATGGTTGGGTCATTGTATTCCACATCGACTCCGACTTCCGTATCGGATATTGCACATGCAACCATGCTTCCTGAATGGCTTAAATTAAAGTGAATGTTTTCATAGTTGGAGATATAGGATTTGCCGTATTTTTCTGTTTTAAAAATAGGTTTTATGATGTCTTCTTCACTAAGTAATTTTTCTAAAAGCAGATATGCTCCGCTACTTAGCTTTTTGTCTTTAATGAATCTAAAATAGTCCACCTTTTCTTTCCTATTTTGTGGAAGTAGAGGATATGCTTTGGCTAAATCCAAGTTTTCAACATTACAATAGGCTAGCTTGATCATTTTTAATTTTTAAATATGGAAGGGTTTGAATAAATTGAATTTATTCAATGTTTAATATTTTATCGAAACCGGACATTCTGAAAATTTCATTGACAATATCGTTGACATTTTTTATGGCCATTGGTATGTCATCGTTTTTTAATTTTTTCTGAGTACTGATTAATACACGCAGTCCTGCACTTGAAATATATTCTAAATCGGTTAAATCTAATACTAATGAATCAAAATTGCCCATTTCATCATTTATTTCTTTTTCTAAGGTCTGTGAGGTAATTGTATCTACACGACCTATGATAAATAAAGTTAATTCATTTTCAGCATAATTTTTTTCAATATCCATTTTTATCACATTGAGGTAGGTTCATAATTTTAAATATTATAACTTATAATTTTGTATTTTAAGCGATATATATTTTCTATTATTGTATACTGCCTGTATAATGGTTCTTATTATTTGATGTGTCTTCAAGTAATTTTTTAATTTTTTCAAAACAGTTATATGTTTTTAAAGTTATAGGTTAATTGATGAGTGATGGGAAATCTTTTATTGCAAAAATTGAAGAATCAATTTTGAAATTTACAAAACCCGATTACATGGACAATCAGGGTAAAGTAATCGAGTTTTTATCAGATAAACAACAAAACACCGAACCTGTCAAAAGTATCTTTAAAAGCATAAATTTTAATGGCATGCAGGTTTTCGCATTTGGAAACAAAAATGCCAAAAACACAATTGTATACATACATGGCGGTGCCTATGTCAATGAAATCAACTATCAGCATTATTTATATTGCAGGCAGCTGTCACGAAAATTGGATGCCTATGTCCTGGCACCGGTTTACCCGCTTGCTCCTCATCACAAAGCGGCAGAAACTTTTGAGTTAGTTACTAAATTTTATGAAAGTTTACAGCAAACTCATTCCAATATCATTTTGATGGGGGATTCCGCCGGTGGAGGATTCATACATTCGTTCTGCCAATATCTAAAAACAATTAATCTCCCTCAGCCTAATCATATAATTACATTTTCTCCCTGGGTTGATGTTTCAATGAGTAATGTGCCATATGACAGTGAAAATGATCCGATTTTAGGTGAAATTGGTTTAAAGGAAATTGGAAAATCATGGGCTGGAGAGTGGGACACTAAAGATTATAAGGTAAGTCCGATTTATGGGGATAATGAGGGACTTCCTAAAACACTAATTTTTGCAGGAACAAATGAAATCTTTTACAATGACATTAAAAACTATGTTGAAAAACTTAAAAGGGACAATGTTGATGTAAAATTCATCACCGGTAACGGACTGTTCCATATCTATCCGATGTTTCCCATACCTGAGGCAAAAGAAGCTTTTAAAGAAATAAAAAAAGAGATAATGTAGATTATCTCATATATAAAATAAATTTACCAAATTTCGGGATTCTATAGATAATCGCAGCTGCAATGTAGCTTAAAACTATTAATAAAATCCAAAGAACTATGGCCTTTGCAGGTTCTGTCAGTGGCAGTTGGACGATAACCGGAAGCAATGGCAGTCTAAACAAGTTATGTATTAAAAATACTGCAAAGGAATATTTAGATAATATTGTAACAAATGGAAATGCCCTTACATGTTTTACCCTTGAACATAACTCGAACAATGCTAATGATCCAATTAAAATGAATGGGAACTCATACCATAAGAAGAAATCATATCCGCGAGTAAATGCATAGTACTGGAACAATACACAAATTAAAAATGACACGATTGCTAAAATACCAAAACTTCTTGAGGAATATTTCTTGTAGAAACCTTTTTTAACCAAATATCCCAAAATGATATAAATTCCGTAGACTCCTCCACTAAATCCTAAACTGAACTGTATGGAAACATTTTTAATGCCTTGCATGTCAAGTAAAAGTGTTATGAACGGAACTACAAACGCCAAAATTGAAAACAGAATCAAAGCACTGTTAATTGTTTTTGTGTTGTAGTTTTTAATGGCACTTGCGGCAAACGGCATTGAAAGATACATTCCAATAATCATCGGCATATACCACATATGGCTAAAGAATAAGTTTCCCCCTTCAGTAAAATTGACCTGGCTACTTCCGGTAACAACAAGCTGCAGGCTAAGTGCATAAATTACAGTCCAGATAACAGTAACCACTATCAGGCTTTTTACATTTTTTGACCAAAACTTATTCACACGTTCATCATCATAGGATCTGTCAAGCAACAGATAACCTGTTATCATTAAAAAGAATGGAACTCCTATACGTCCAATAAATAGTGATATGAATTGGAAAATTCTAGAATATACACCAAAATGCATCATGGAATCAGATGAGATGATATAAATTCCGTCGGTTGCATGGATGTATAGTACAGTTAGAATTGCAATTGCGCGCACAAGGTCTATCCATTCAACTCTAGTTTTTCCCATTAATTTCTCCTCGCATTATTTACATTTTAAATATTTGTTTATAATTAATTATATACTTTTTTTATATTTTTCTTTAAAAAATGAATGTTTTAAATATTATTAAGGCATAAAATATTAATAACTCATAATATGGGTTTTAAAAATTAAATTTAAAGGAGACTAAAAAAATGGAATTAGGTGAAATTATAACTGATGCTTTATCATACCCTTTACAGAACATTAAAGCATTAGTCATATATGTTATTTTAGGAATAATCTTAGGTATTGCTGTTGCAGGAACTCTGGCAGGAGTAATGGTAGGGGCTGCAGCTAGAAATGCATTTGCACTTGTAGGATCAGGAATAATTGGTCTTGTTATTGCATTAGTCATATCATTTGTTATTACAGGATATCAATTGGATATAACAAAATACGGTATTGACAGAAGAAACGATGCACCTGGAATTGACTTTGTAAGACAATTTGTCAATGGTGTAAAATATTTGGTTGTAAACGTTGTTTATTTAATTGTTCCAATCGTTATCTCAGCTATTTTGTCAGTAATCTTCCAACACTGGATAGTTATGGTTGTTTCTTTCATATTAGGTATTGTATTTTCATTAGCATTAATGATGGGTCAATGCAGATTGGCTAAAACTGAAGACTTAGGATTTGCTTTAGCAATTGGTGATGCTATTGGAGATATCTCAAGAATAGGTCTTGCAAAAGTATTAGCATTCATTATTCTTATTGCAGTTATTGCATTCATATTATTCTTCATTGCAGGAATTATTGTACAATGGAATGCCACTGTTGGAGGAATCATATTCGGTATTTTAGCTGTATATCTTGTATTCTTCAATGGTAGAGCAACCGGTTTATTATACTCTGATGTATAAATAAACCTAATATTTTTTTGGAGGTTCACATGTATAAAAAATTGTTTGCAATACTTATCATTGCAACTTTTTTAATAGTATCTGTGGGCGTTATTTCAGCGGCTGAGGATTCCATTCCAGTTAAAATCGTATGGGATGGTAACAGTAATGACAGACCTAGTAGTGTTACTGTAAATCTTATTGAAGATGGTGTTGTTGTTGACTCTGCTCAATTAAGTTCAGGCAATGGGTGGAAAACTACTTTTAAGGTGGATGATGATGGACACTATCAGGTTACTGTGGAAAGCGGGTCTGATTATTTATCAAGGGTTTATGGTAATGCTAAAAGCGGATTTGTAATTAAAAGTCACGTAATTAAGAGTGATGTTTTAAGTAATGATGATGACTCTTCTTCTGATAAAAGTACTTCATCTGATAGTGATTCTTCAAAAACAGGCACTCCTGCATCTGACAAAAGTCTTTCAGATTCAGATAATTCTGTATCTGATATTGGTACTCATATAAATGGATCAAGTCCTTTAACTGCTGATGATTCCAATGGTACTAAGGATGACAATTCTATTAGTGATGATACTAATGGAACAGATGATGCAAATTCTACTGATGATTCAACTGACAATTCAACAGATGACTCAAAGTCTAGTGATGATTCTAAAGATAAGTCAACTAAAAAAGATTCAAAAACAACAACCAAAACCACTAAAACTACTGAAACTACAAAAATTGCATCTTCTACAAAAATAATCAAACAGGATAAGAAAAAACCAGAAAATACAACAAAATCTAAAATGAACCATACAGGTTTTCCAATACTTGTTTTGATTATTGCAGTATTTGCAGCGATATTCATTCCATTAAATCGTAAAAGATAATTAAGTAGATGAAATCATCTACTTTTTTTATTATTTTTTTTTTAAATCGTTTTTAATTTTATACAATTTTTTTAAATAACTTCCATTATTTCTTATTTTCATGTAAAATATAATTTACTCAAACATTTATATGTCTCTTCGATTAATATTGTAATAGCATTAAAATGTAGGTTGTTAATATGAGGTATATTAATAAGAATGATGTTTTAATCATTATTAGGAATATGGGATTATTAATGATTGGAATCGGGTTAATGTGTCTTGTTCCAATTATCATTGATTTTGTATATCTCGAAGGTAATGCAATTTATTTTCTTATGCCTGCATTGATATCCATTTATCTGGGTTTGATTGTTAGATATAGTTTGAATAAACCTGGAATTAATAAAGTGCGTGTAAAACATGCTATGTTGATATCTTCCCTGTCATGGCTCTGGGCAGCTCTTGTTTGTGGCGTAATACTTTTTCTTGCAACAGATATCGGTATTGTGGATAGCCTTTTTGAAAGCATGTCTGCCCTGACTGGAAGTGGAATTACAATATATCCTGATGTTGAATCCTTGCCTAATAGTGTATTGTTTTTCAGAGGATTTCAACAATGGATTGGTGGTTTGGGGGTGGTTGTTATGATAATATCAATTTTTTCAAAACCGGGTTCCGTATCGTCAAAATTATACCAGTCCGAAGCTCGTGAGGATAGGCTCAGGCCATCAACCCAATCAACCCTAAAGGAATCTGTAAAAATCTATTTAATATATACAGTATTTGGAATCATACTGTATGTGCTTGCAGGAATGCCTCTTTTTGATTCTATATGTCATACATTCAGTGTCATTTCAACAGGGGGTATGAGTACAAAGAATGCAAACATTGGATTTTACCATGATGATATCATCTATTTCATCACGATGATTTTAATGATTTTGGGTGCAACAAGCTTTTTGGTTCACTTTAGAATTATTAAAACCCGTGGGAGGTCTTTAATTCATGATTTGCAATTTCAGGTAATGATTTGTTTGATAGCGGTTTCAACATTGCTTATATATTTCACCTCACAAATCACTCCAATGGATAATTTATTTGTTGTGGTTTCTGCGATTACAACCACTGGATCAAGTATTCAAAGTTCAACTGTTATGGGCGGATGGCCTCCATTTGCAATATTCATTATGATGGTATTGATGCTTATTGGGGGTTCCAACGGGTCTACTGTTGGTGCACTTAAATTGATGAGGGTTATTACATTTTTTAAGAGGTTATATAAAAGTTTGCGTGAGATATGGTCTCCTAAGGGTAGTGTTTTTACAATGAACATGTCCGGTGAAAAACTAAAGGATGATGTTGCAGCTCAAAGCGGGAACTATATCACTCTTTATTTAATGTGTATATTGATAACATGGTCGTTGTTATGCTTATATGGGCATGATGCTTTTGATTCCTTGTTTTTTTCAATGTCCATGCAGGGGAATGTCGGTTTGGAGATTGGGCAGATGTCACAAACAATTGAATGGCCATTAAAGATTGTGGGCATATTCAACATGTGGATGGGAAGGCTGGAAATTTACCCTGTATTGATTACATTAAGGGCATTTTTTGAAGTCTTCAAATGATTATTTTTTAAAATTAATATTGTTTTTGTATTGTAAAATTGATTTGAAAGACAACCAACACTTTATATAGTTCTAAATATAATTTTATTTTATGAAATTTAGAATAGTTAAAGATTTGGCATTAGTTGTTGACAATATTGTTCCAGACAAGTATTTGTCTAAATTGCAGGAATTTTTATTAACTGGTGCGATTTTTACAGATGCAAGCCAAGTTTTAGTTTTGCTTATGATTTTCATAGGTGTAAGTGAAATAGTACTTGGCATATCAATTGCTTATGCAAATTTGCCATTATCTGTTTTAATCGTTCCATTTTTTATTGTTCCGGGTCTTTTCACTTATGTTATCGTACAACAGGAGAGAAGAGCGCAGGAAATTGAGAGGACTGCTCCGGACTTTTTAAGACAGTTGACTTCAATGCTGCAGGTTGGACTCAGTTTCGAAAATGCAATGGAGGACATGTCACAGTATGGACAGGGGCCGATGTACGATGAAATGATACGATGGTGCTTCTCATTTCAGAAGGCTTTATATATTATAGGGTGCTAGATTTTTGAGTTGTAAAAAACTATCATTTTGTTATTATTTTTCTTATTTTCACATATATTTTTACTTTAATTCCTAGCCCACAATTTTTAAAATTGTTAAATAAAAAAACGGCACCAATTAGTAAATAAATTTAAATATAATGAGCAACAAATGGTTTATTAGTGATTTAACATGTTGCTAGGATTAAATTATACTAAAAGATGCCGTAAATTTAGATTGTTGGACAAAGTATTTATAAATATCGATGATAAAAAGAACAGACACATATTCAGTGAAAATGGGATAAAAAACATTAAAATGATGATTACATGCATAAAAATTGTTTTTTTAAGTAAATTCTACAATTATCCAGTTCTAGAGTAATTTATGAGATTAACATTGATAAAAGATTAAAAAGATTCCTTAAAATTGGGGACGAAGTTCCGAGTGAGGGACAGATTTATGAATACCTGGGTCGCTATTCTCCTGATCAATACAATAATATTAGCAACAGCTTCTTTAAATTGTTTTTAAAACTAAATAAAAACAATAAAAGGGAGTGGATAGTTGATGCAACCCCAGTAGCTTGCGATATTAATATTCTAAAGAAATACGTGAGTCCTGAACATCTTGAAAAATTAAATTTAGATATGGGTTTTTCAACCACCAAAGGTTATTATATTGGATTTAAAGCCACAGTCGTGTTAGAAAAAGATTCATTATGTCCTATTTCAATTATTATCCATTCTGGTGCGAAAAATGATAGTAAAATTTTTGACGAAGTTTTAGAAGAATTAAAAAGAAGACGCCTTCTTCAAAAAGGACAAGTAATATTATTTGATAAAGGATACTACTCCATGGAAAACTATATTAACGCAATTAACAAGTATAACGTTGTTGCAGTTATATTTCCAAAGCAATACTTCACGATTGAAAAATTAGATGCACGAATGTCCATCACATTGGACATCTTTCACGATGAAAATACATTAGAAAATGAAAAAAGCTTATTTTTAGAATTAACAGCAACATTATATGAAAAACTAGAAAATTGGGAAGAATTAAAACCAACAAGAGGATTAATTGAAGATTTCTTCAAAGTATGCAAAGATGCATTCGGTTTAGGAGAATTCCACTCATATACAGAAAGTTCAATGAGAAGAAACATCTATTTATGCATATTATTATCAACACTAGTCATACAACAAGGATTTGACACAAAAACAAAACTACAACAATTGGCCGAAGGTAGAATAGATTTAGAACCAATTAAACAAAGAAAATCTAAAAAATCAACAAAATCAGAAGAAACAAATGAAAATCAAGAAGTGGGCGAAAAAACTGAAGAACAAACAACACTAAAAATTAAAAAAGAAGAGCAATCAACACTGTTCCATTTGCATAAATCTAGCACCCTATTGTACATACATGGTGGTGCATACGTCAATGAATTGAATTATCAACATTTATTATATTGTCTGAAGCTGTCACGAAAACTGGATGCATATGTTCTACTGCCAGTTTACTCTCTCGCTCCGTTGCATAGCGCAAATGAAACTTATGATATGATTACTCTTTTGTATGAAAAATTAATTTCCAAAAATAATTTGACATTAATGGGCGATTCGGCAGGTGGAGGCTTTGTATTGTCATTCTGCCAATACTTAAAAACAATTGACTTGGCACAGCCAGATAAAATTATAGTATTTTCTCCATGGGTTGACATTTCAATGAGCAACACTCCATATGACAGTGAAAACGATCCGATTTTAGGAGAAGTTGGTCTAAAAGAAATTGGCAAATCATGGGCGGGAGACTTGGGCGCTAAAGACTATCGGGTAAGTCCGATTTATGGAGACAACACAGGACTTCCCAGAACATTAATTTTTGCAGGGACAAACGAAATCTTTTACAAGGACATTAAAAGATATGTTGAAATGCTTGAAAAAGAGAATGTTGATGTGAAATTAGTTGAAGGCGAAGGACTTTTCCATATATATCCTTTATTCCCAATGCCTGAAGCAAAAAAAGCTTTTAAAGAAATAAAAAAAGAGATAATTAAATAAATTATCTCATAATCTATTTTTTAACTTTTACACTTAGTTTAACAGTAGTTTTAAGGTAAGTTACTTGGTATTTGACCTTTTTACCTACTTTAAGTTTTTTCAGTGCAGATTTTTTAATGGTTATTTTTGCAATACCTTTCTTGTTGGTTTTAGCAGTATATTTTTTACCATTGAACTTGAAAGTCAGTTTTTTGTTTTTAATAGGAGATTTTCCTTTTAAGGTAGCTTTAATGACTAGCTTTTTAGCGGATTTTTTAACTTTCACTTTTGTGAGTTTTAAAACCTGTTTCACTTTAACAGTGTTTTTAATGCTTTGGCCTTGATAAGTTGCAGTTAAAGCGTAGGTTCCAGGTTTAACTGTGTTTGGTATATTCAATATTGCATGACCATTACTGTTTGTTTTAACTTTATAGGTTGCCTTGTTTAATTTAATGGTAACGATTTCATTTGCTTTCGCTGGGTTGCCATCATCATCGTATATACGTACTTTAAAGCTTGAACCGTCTGCATAGTACATGTTCACATTTGAGTTTCCGTTGAATCTTGAAACAACTTCTATTGTTGTAACACTTTCCTCTTCTGTTGCAGGATTTTTTAAGATTAATGTGTGTTTTCCAATACTTAAATCATATAAAACTAGGTCAAGTGTTCCATCAATCTCATAAATGGTTTCTGTGTAATTTTTACCGTCCAATATGACTGTTATGTCGCTGCCGAATAATTCAATACCGTCTTCGTCATAGAATGTGGCATAAATGGTTAATGGAGCATTATATCCGATTTTAACGCTGTTAATAACTTCGATGGTATTCATTATCTCAAATCCTTCAATAAAGTCTCCATAATCGATACAGTATGATCCTGGTTCTAGTGTGAAGTTGAATGATGCCTTGTTATCTTTAACAATTGCACTTCCTAATGTTTTACCGTCTTTTGCATTCACAATACTGATTGTTTTTCCATTAGCATTTGAATTAATGGTTATATTGTTATTTTTATAGTATTGTGAGTTGTTTGCACCCGGATTTTCATTTTTAATTGTATATGCTTTAATACATGCGGTTTTGCCGAATTTTCCTAAATCATCAATAGCTCCGTCGGTATAATATGCCATGGACTCTCCTAATTTAAAGTGAATTCTTGTGTCTTCACGCAATGGCAAATTCTTAGCTTGGAATTGGACTGAAAATTTATGGCCTGCATTCACTGCAATCTTTTTGTTTAATTTGATTGTCTCAAATCCTGAGTGGGTTGCAACTCCATCTTGGGAATATACTTCAGAATTGTCCACAAATATTTTTAAAGTGTATTTGTCTCCTGCATTTGCAAAGTATGTTCCAACTGCCGCTATCAATTCATTGTCATTTGCAGTATAAGTGTTGACAAATCTGATAGTTTCTCCTTTATCATTGAAAAATCCTGTGTATCCAATGTCATATTGATATACTGTAGTGTAGTTTTCAGTATTGTTAATTATGTATCCTACACTGTTAGATGTCATGGCAAATGTTTTGTCATAGTATGATACGTAGAAGTATCCGTCTTCACCCCAGTCGGTTCCCCAGCTGTTTTTACAAATCCAAGCGCCGTCACCAGGTGGAGTTATCTTGAAATTGTTTTTTGAATAAGTGTCATCCCATCCGACTAATGTTACAAAGTGATTTCCATAGCCTTCACCATTATAGTATTGTGAATGGGTTGTTGGATTGTAATAATTATTGTTTGCGGAAGCACCATAAAGGTGAACTGTTAAACCACCATATTTAACTAATGCGTCCTTCAATTTATCGTTATCCAATGCAGAAGTACGTGCAGGTATAATAATAGCATCTTGGATGTGATATGATTCGTTTCGAACAAATGCTGCAATGCTTACTTTACCTAGTTCGTCATAATTGTCATATTCAGTTGAAAGAACACTTAACCATCCTAAGAAAAGACCCATTCCGGAAACTGCAAATCCTCCTTCGTTTATAAATCCTGTACCGAATTCACTATAACGTGTTGCAGCACCTTGGATGTTGTTTTCAGATAAGTCAAGTAATATTCCAGTTGCTTTTAAAAATGCAGATTCAAGAGCTCCTGTAGCACCAAATGCCCAGCATGCTCCATTGTTTCCCTGGTCTTTAACAGTACCAGATAACTTATATCCGTTGACTACATAATTACGTAGGTCGAAACTTGAATCTTTTGCAGATGCATTTGTAACAGGGTTTGCAATTAAATTGATTTGCTTTCCTTCATAATTTACTATGGTATTGTAAGCTACTTGATTTCGCAATGTTGTTCCACCATTTAAATTGTTATTGACAAATGAGGAAGCTTGGTTTTCAAAGAAGCTTGCAATAGCGGGCTTATCACCTTTTGTAAAATCACAATTCTTAATGTTGTATTTGCTGTCACGTAAATAAATCGCATCACCATAAGAGCCTGCATAATTATTACTGAATTCATTTGTTGTTATGATACAATTGCTGTCGTCAATGTACAATGCACCACCATAATTGTAAGTAGCATTGTTTTTATTGAATTTGGAGTTACTGATTAATGTGGTTGTGTTTGACAGATACACTGCTCCTCCCATATATTCTGCAATATTATTTACAAAATTAGTTTTAGCTATGTTTAACTTTCCACCTAACTGGAGATAAGCTCCTCCAAAAGTGGAAGAACAATTTTCAAATAATGAATTTGATATTGTCATGGTATTTTCAGGATTGTATTTGACTCCATTAAGATCTGCATAAACTGCACCTGCATTTTTAGCTGATGTGACGTTGATAAAGCTACAACCATCAATTGTTACTGAATTAATTGCTTTAGCTCCAATAGCTCCTGCAGTAGCATTTGCTTTTAGATTAATGAATTTTGAATTTAAAACAGTTAACTTGCTTTTTATTGTGCTTTCTTCGCTGTAGATTGCAGTGGCATATCTTGAAGTCATGTTGGCAAAAATGCTGTCCCTAACGGTCATCATTGAATCATCACCATAAATTAGACTCCAATAGATTTTATTGCTGGTGAATGTTGAATTGTTGATGTCTACTATGCTTTTATATGCATAAATTGACGCGCCGTTTGCAGCATAATTGTTTATGAATTTGTCATGGCTGCTGTAGTAATTACTTTGACCGGCGGATATTGCTGCCCCTGCTATTGGAGCATTGTTGTTTTCAAAGGTTACATTATTTGTACGCAATTCACAATCATTCAGTATTATTGAAGAAGTGTTTGCATTACGCAATTTTAAATTGTTTATAATAAATGTGCCCTTATTTAATTTAAAAATACCTGCTTGATTTTTAGCATCAATCACATGGTTATTACCGTTGATTGTATATGTTCCATCGGGAGCAACATTTAATGTTATTCCATTTTTGAAGGCATCATCTGTCGCATTATTAAATTCGTAATCTGCGACGATATTTAATCCTTCATCGGGACTTTCCCCAATGGCTTTTCCTAAATCACTAAAAGATTTTGGTGAATCAGATATTACGTCGGAATCACTGATTTCTAAACTGTCATCAGTCTGATTAATATCTTCTGCACTAACTGCACTGATACCAATTATCAGAAATATCAATGCGATTATTAGAAATATTTTTCTATTCAAAATTTTTTTCCTCCTATATTTTAACACTAATAATTATATTGATAATTATTTTTAAAATTATGTAAAAATCCATAAAAATATGTATTTTGGCATAGTTTTTGAAAAAATAAGCAAAAAAAGTATAATGTGGGTGTTCAACCCACCTAAAATTTATTTAATCTATACGATTTTAGGGATTGTTTTGTATGTCCTTGCAGGAATGCCAGTTTTCGATTCTGTCTGCAATACATTCAGCATAATCTCAACAGGTGGAATGAGTGTTAAAAATGCCAATATGGGATTTTACAATGATGATTTGATTTACTTCATCACTATCGTCTTAATGATACTTGGCGCAACAAGCTTTCTGGTTCACTATAGGCTAATTAAAACAAGGGGGAAATCATTGGTTCATGATTCGCAATTTAAAGTGATGATTTCCATAATAGCAATTTCAACCTTATTGATTTTTTTTAACTTCGTATATTGTTCCGATGGATATTCTGTTTGTTGTTGTTTCGGCAATTACCACAACCGGTGCAAGCATCCAAAGCTCAACAGTTATGGGAGGATGGCCGCCGTTCACAATATTTATTATAATGGTGCTTATGCTTATAGGGGGTTCTACCGGGTCTACTGTAGGTGCAATTAAATTGATGAGAGTAATTGCATTTGTTAAAGGAATATGCAGGAATATGCGGGAGATATGGTCTCCTGAAGGTAGTGTAGTTCCGTTAGACAGGTCTAATAAAAGCATTACGGAAGATTTAGTGACACAAAGCGGAAACTATATTGCACTCTATTTCCTTTTCATAGTGGTCACATGGGCATTGCTGTGCTTATATGGTCATAATCCATTGGATTCATTGTTTTTCACTTTTTCCATGCAGGGTAATGTTGGCCTTGAAATCGGGCAAATGTCGCAAAACCTTGAATTTCCATTGAAAATCCTGGCGATATTTATCATGTGGGCTGGAAGACTGGAAATTTATCCTATTTTGATTACATTAAGAGCATTCTTTGAAATTTTTAAAAGAAGATGAAATAATCACTTAATATGTTAAAATTTTATTCATTATCATAAATATTGTTTTCATCTTGTAAAATTGATTTGAAAGATAACCAACACTTTATATGCTTTAAAGCATAATACTATTTTATGAAATTTAAAATAATAGATGATTTAGCAATATTATTAGACAATATCATTCCGGAAAAGCAATTATCTAAATTGCAGGAATTTTTACTGAGTGGTGCCATTTTTACAGATGCAAGTAAAGTTTTAGCTCTACTCATAATTTTCATTTTAGCAGGTGAAATTGTTTTGGCAGTAGCGTTGACAATGTTGAATCTGCCTGCATCACTTTTGATTCTCCCGCTTTTTATAGTTCCTGGGCTTTTCACATATATTGTCTACCAGCAGGAAAAACGAGCACAGGAAATAGAGCGAACGGCACCGGACTTTTTAAGACAGCTTTCAAGCATGCTTCAGGTAGGACTCAGCTTTGAAAATGCAATGGAAGACATGTCACAGTATGGAGAAGGTCCGATGTATGATGAAATCAGGCGTACAGTTATTGAAATTCGAATGGGTCGCAATTTTGATGATGCATGGAGGGCAATGAGTCAACGTTTGAAATCAAAGGAATTGGAGCGTGTATTTGGGATAATTCTTGATGGTAGGAGAAGTGGATCAAGCATATCCAATGTGCTGTCGGATGTGTCGGATGATTTGAGGGATTTGCTTGCACTTAAAAGGGAGAGAAAATCCACAGTGATGATGTCTGTCATGTTTCTGTTAATTTCAGCGGTTATTGCAACGCCGTTTTCCGTAGGGATGGTTAGTGTATACTCGGGGTTCATGCAAGGCTATGGTATGGAGTCACAGATTATTTTGACCGCACCGATAGCAGGGGAGTTATATTTGATAATACATTCGATTTTGGTGGCTTTTATCATCAGTATAATAATGTATGGTGAGTTTAAAAAGGGAATCAAGTTTTCCTTGCCTTTGGCGGTTTCATCTTGGGCAATTTTCTATTTCATATCAACTTTTGGCGGGTCATTGCTTATGGGAGGATTATGATGGATAATAAAGCTCAGGCATCAGCAGAATTTATTTTGCTCTTTGGAGGAATATTTGTAGTTGTTTTACTTGCGATTTTCATGTATAAAAACTATATGAATGACTTGACAGGGGAAATTTCATCAAAGGAGTTAAATGAATTCAACAGTCAATTAAATACCTTGGGAAGATATTTTAAATAATGATGGATAAAGTAATACTTATGAAAAGGATTTTTAAAGTTATAGAGAAATATTTTTTCATAATTGTCATATTGGCGGTTATAATTTCAATGATTGAACCTAAATTGTTCAATTGGGTTTTGAGTGAAGTAAACGGCATAAACATAATTAATTTGCTTTTGGGTGTCGTACTTTTCACAATGGGAACCACATTGAAAGTGGACAATTTTGTAAATGTCTTTAGAAATCCCAAGGCGGTTGCAGTTGGAGTTTCAGCCCAATACATTGTAATGCCGCTTATAGCATTTGTCCTTGCAAGCTTATTTTCACTGGATGCCGGTTTGACCGTAGGACTGATACTGGTCGGAACCGTTCCTGGAGGAACTGCATCCGATGTAATTACTTTCCTTGCAGGGGGTGATGTGGCACTATCCGTTTCGATGACTGCTGTATCAACTGTACTGTCTCCATTGTTAACTCCATTAATCACATTACTCTTAATTGGAAATCAGATTCATTTCGATCCGGTCGCCATGTTTATTTCAGTTTTCCAAATAGTAATCATTCCAATCGCAACAGGTTTGCTTTTAAACTATAAGTTCCCGACATTTTGTGAAAAGTTAGGGGATTATCTTCCGGGATTGTCTTCCCTTGTGGTTTGTATTATTGTTGCTGGAGTAATCGGAGCCAATAAACAGGCAATTTTAACTTCATTTGGAGTAATCATGGGTGTAATTGTTCTGCAATACTTTATTTCAATGGGACTTGGTTTTGTCGTAGGTCATTTTGCCGGTTTGAATAAAAAACAGATGATAACCGTTGCCATTGAACTTGCTTTTCAGAATTCAGGATTATCCACAAGCCTTGCAAAAACCCATTTTCCAAGCTTGACCCAGGCAACAGTTCCTGGAGCCATTTATTCGGCATGGCAGAATCTTGCAGGCTCCATTATTGCATACCTATATAAAAGATATTACAGTTGATTTCTTAATTTTGGAACTGTCCACATTGCAATGATTGGCAACAGACAGCAGATGATTATTGCAGGAGGATAAGCGAAATATCCGATAATCATTCCAACAATCACCAAAACAATGGTCATTGCAAATATGTAATCCTTTTCTAAAACCAGTTGCAGCGCAATGTTTGCGGGGTCTGATTCCTTCAGGAATTTTGAAATCAGTTTCGAAAGGATTGCAGTTACGATAAAACATAATCCGTAAAGGAATTGTGGGAAAAATATATAGAAATTCTCGGCAACGAATGTTGTCAGATAAGGGAGCAGAGAAAATACAAATAAGGTTATTCCCATTGTCCATATGACCTTCGGGTCAATTTTATTGACTATGCTGAATATGTTGTTGTTGTAGTTCCAAAAGTTAAAGCAGACCATGAAACTTATTGCATAGATTAAAAATTCGTATTTTATCTCAAATAGGGCCTCCCAGCTTCCATTTGAAGCAAGTGGAATTTCCAAAACAATTATTGTAATGATGATTGCTAAAATCGCATCAATCAGTGCTTCAAATCTTTCAGTTTCCATTTTCATCCCTCCTTACCACTCTGCCCAATATGATCCATAAAACAATGGAAAGCAAACAGCAGATATAGATTCCCGGAACATAAACTGTGTATGTCAATACAAAACCGAGGATTAAAACTATCACCGGCAAATTCAGGAGGTATGAGTCATTATTGAGGTCTTTCAATTTGCTGTTGTATGGATTGCTCTTGTAGATTGAATGGTTGGCCAATGTATTTAGAATATGGGTTATGATAAAAATCAGGCCAAACATGGTCTCTGCGGGAACGGACTGCACATTGTTTGCAAGCCAAATGGTAAAATAAGGTAGCAATGAGATTGTGAATGTCATTACTCCATAAATCCATACTGTGGTATTGTCAATATGTTCAACGACCTGAAACAGGTTGTGGTTTGCATACCATATATTGTATAAAATCAAAAAACTGATTAGGTAGGCAATATAAATTGTCTGTAATTCCAAAACGCCTTCCAATGTCGGAGTTGTAGGCTGAGGAATTTTTAAAACCAGAACAGTGATAATAATTGCAATGATTGCATCAAAAAATGTTTCAAACCTATTTGTTTCCATATAAGAATATTTATAATTTTTAATATAAAAATATTAATTAGGTGATAAGATGGACATGCTAATTGGAGGAGAATATATTTCATGCGATGACAGACAGGACGTAATCAACCCTTATAATGGGGAAGTTATTGATACAATTCCGATAGCTCATAGACAGACTGCACAGCTTGCGATTGATAAGGCCAATCAGGCCAAAGCTAGTTTGACTGAAATGTCTGCTTTTAAGGTTTCAAACAAACTGTTCAATGTTGTTTCAAAACTTCAGGACAAAAGAGAGGAATTTGCGGAACTGTTGAGTCTTGAGGTTGGAAAACCCATAAACGAGGCATTGGTGGAACTGGACAGGTCAATTGAAACACTTAAACTTGCAGCCGAAGAGGCAAAAAGAATCTATGGTGAAAGCGTGCCGTTGGATGCAGGATTAAACGGTAAAGGATTTTTCGCCTTTACCCAAAAGATTCCATTGGGAGTTGTGGCCGCTATCACACCGTTCAACTATCCCCTTAATCTGACAATCCATAAGATTGCACCTGCAATTGCATGTAAAAACACGGTTATTGTAAAACCTCCAACAGAAGCTCCTCTGACTGTAATGAAATTCTGTGAACTTTTGGATGAGGAATTTCCCGACGGAGTGGTGAATGTGGTGACCGGATACGGTTCTGAAATTGGAGATTATCTTGTATGCTCTCCTGAAATAGACAAGATCTCATTTACTGGCAGTGTAACAACAGGTTTGATGATATCACAAAAGGCAGGAATGAAAAAGGTCACATTGGAGTTGGGAGGTAACGACCCTGTGATAATCCTGAAAGATGCTGATATCGACAAGGCCGTAAAGGGAATAATCAATGGAGCATTCCTCAATGCGGGACAGGTCTGTATGGGAGTTAAAAGGATAATAGTTGAAGAGGACATTGCAGACGAATTTGGCCAAAAGCTGGTTGAAGCGACTGAAAAACTTGTCATGGGAAATCCTTTGGATGCAAAAACAACCCTTGGAACATTGATATCTGAAAAATCCGCAATACAGGTCGAGGAGACTGTCAACAATGCGGTTGAAAATGGTGCGAAAGTATTGACTGGCGGAGTTCGTGACGGGGCATTCTACAAGGCAACGGTAATTGACTATGTAACTCCGGATATGGATTTGGTGGTTCAGGAAACATTCGGTCCAATTGCGCCAATAATACGTGTCAAAAACCTTGATGAGGCAATTGAAGTTGCAAACGACACTGAATACGGTCTTCAGGCAGGGGTATTTACACAGGATTATTCCTCTGCAATGAGATGCGCCAATGAAATTGAAGCGGGTACCGTATTTGTAAACAAGCAATCCACATTCAGGACAGACAACATGCCATTTGGAGGATTCAAGAATAGTGGTGTTGGAAAAGAAGGAATAAAATACGCCATCGATGAGATGACAAAAACAAAATTGATTGGACTCAATCTAAGATAAAAAAAGAAAATAAGTGTTTAAACTTATTTTAAATAATTTTCAACGAGGTTACGGGTTTCATTTAAGGATTCCATTGGTATGCCTTTAGGCATTTGTCCAAGTTCTCCTTCAACCTCCTTGAGGATGCTTCCGTTCATTCCTAAAAACATTCCTTCACTTACGATGTCACTGAAGGATTGGGGTGGAAGCAGTGAAACTCCAACTTTATTGTCATCCTTGACATTCAAATCGTTTGTTACAACGGTTATTGCACGTTTTCCAAGGTTAACATTACACAGCATAAGGTTTTCATTTTTAGGATGTTGGGTAACGCTCATCACTTCTCCGACCTTAATGTCCACTCCCATAATCGGGTCCGGGATTTGTCCTAGAGCCAGCCTGTCCTTTAGGCCAAGTATTGTGTCAAGGAAGAATCTTACTTTGGCAATGTTTTCCTGTGTTTTTTCACGATCCTCTTTTGGTGCATTGCTCAGGAATTTCTTGTTCCAGTCTGGACCGCCCAAACATTCAATAATATTTTCTGCTTTATCCATAAGTGCAGCAACGTCTGGAGAATTTACAAGTTCGTCTCCTTCAAGGTAAGAATAAGTTAATGATTGAAAATCACTATTCATTTGTTTTCCTAAATCAATTGCCTGTTTTTTATTCCAACTTCCTCTGAATGAAGCGGTTGGAATGAGATTTAGATAATTTTCTCTTGCTTTGCTTGCTACTAAAATCCGATAATCTTTAGTTGTATCCCACATTTCAAGTCCTCTTTTAAGTCTAAACTATATTTTTATTTTAATTTTTAATAAATTTTTTGTAATAAAGGAAATTTAAATCTTTAAAAAAACATAAAGTATTTATATTAACAATTAAATAAAATAATACATATTTATTTAATTATTTATAGAATTACTTGGGTGTAAACATGGTAGAAGTTTCAAAATTACGCAGTTTAGATATTTATACCAACACAGGACATTATGTTGGTCGTGTAGAAGATGTTATATTAAATATTAGATTAGGAACCATTTCAAAATTACAAGTTAGGGCAATTGAACAACAACCAAAACCTGCAGGATTTGTAAATTCATTCTTAGGCAGTATCCGTGGAGAAATGCCTGAAGACAATAATATGAGATCTTTCCAAAATGATTTATTAACTGTAGATTTCGATAAAGTTCAAGCTATTGGGGACATTATGTTAATCAACCCTAGGGACATGAAAAAAATGACTCCTGAACCACAAATCCCTGAAGTAGCTCCTCAAACCCCTGAAAACCCTCAACCACATGGCGAAACTCAAAGCCAATTTGAACCTGAAAGATTATAAACAATCTTTCTACAATTCTTTTTTTTATAACTTTTTTTAATGTGATACTATGAAAGTAGGTATTATAGGCTGTGGAGCTATTGCTAACATTATAACTACCAGTATAGTTCCCGAAGAAAATGATATAGAGATTGCATACTTTTTTGATAAGGATATTGAAAGGGCAGAGAATTTGGCCAGTTTGGCTGGTGGAGTTGCAGTGCTTAACTTCGATGACATGTTGAATGATGTTGATTTGATTTTAGAATGTGCCGCTCCAGTTTCCGTTAAGGAATATGCTCCAACGGTATTGTCTCGTGGAATAGACATGATTGTAATGAGTATCGGTGCATTGATGGATAATGCATTTTATGATGAGTTGAAATCATTGGCTAAAGAGAACAATGCAAAAATACACTTGCCTTCAGGAGCAATTGTCGGATTGGATGGAATAAAGGCAGTTGCAAAATTTGGTCTTAAGGAAGTCAGTCTTGTAACTAGGAAATCTCCAAAATCTCTTGGAAAGGATATCGATACTGAAGAGGTATTGTTTGAGGGAAAAGCTTCTGATGCGGTAAAGGAATTCCCATTAAATATCAATGTTGCGGCAACAATCAGTATTGCATGCCAAAAGGATATTGATGTAAAGATTATTGTTGATCCTAATGTGGACAGAAATGTTCATGAAATCACTGCAAAAGGAGACTTTGGGGAGTTTAAGACAACAACCATGAACTGTCCTTGTGCAGCAAATCCAAAAACAAGTATGTTGGCTGCACTTTCAGCAATTAGGCTGCTTAAAAGTTTCAATGAGACAATAAGTGTGGGAATGTAGATGAAGGATTATGAAGTTTATTCGTCATTGAGAGTTCCAAAAAACTCCAAAATCATCATTCGATTGGATGGTAGAGCGTTTCATCAGTTAGCTCGTGATTTGGAATTGGAAAAGCCTTATGATGAGAACTTCTATAATGTTTTATCAAAAGTGTGTGAAGATTTGTTTAAGGAATTTTCACCGGTATTTGCATATGCATTCTCAGATGAGATCAGTTTGCTTTTTGATAAGGTCCCTTTTGATGGGCGACTTGAAAAAATAGATTCTGTTATAGCAAGTTTTGCGGCATCCTCTTTTGTTATTAATTATGGCTGTGAATTTAAAAAACCTCCTGCCTTTGATTCAAGGATTATTCCCGTTCAGGACGAAAACATTTTTGAATATTTCAAATGGAGGCAGGATGAGTCATGGAGAAACTGCATTAATTCACACGGGATATTCTACCTTAAAACTAAGTACTCAAATACTGAAGCAAACGATAAAATAAATGGCATGAAACAAAATGAAATACATGAATTATTGTTCCAAAATGGCATTAACTTGAATGATGTTGAAACTTATAAAAAACGCGGAATAGGAATATATAGGAAAAATAAAAAAATAGAAGGTTTTAATAAAAAGGAAAATAAATATCAAACATCATATAGAAGTTATGTTTACACAGATTGGGAACTTCCAATTTTTACACAAGATTTCTTTAAAAAGATAAAGGTGATAGGATGAGTTTTATTTCAAGATTGCTCGGAAATAAAGATGAGGAATTTAAAGAAGTAAGGGTTGACCGTGAAGTTTTGGAATCTGTATTATATTATTCTAAAAAAGCTTATCCTAACGAATTTTTAGCATTCTTTGACGGTGAAATAAAGGATAAAATACTTTATATAACAGGTTTGCTGTTTCTTCCGGGTGAAACCTGTGAAACCGGTGCTGTGGTTCACACTGAACTGATGCCGATGAACACCAAATATATGGGATCCGTACACTCCCACCCGGGACCAAGTGCGCAGCCGTCAGATGCAGACCTGGTGACATTTTCAAAGCATGGCTATTTTCACATGATTGTATGCCTTCCTTATTCATTTCAAACTTTCAAATCCTATGACAGGTATGGTCAGCCTGTAGATTATACCATTGGAGATTATAGTGATTTGGTTGAGGATAATACCACTGACTTCTTTGATGAAAGTGATGTTGTAACTGATAGTGATGAATTTAAACCTGGATTTTTTGATGAAAAGGATGATGAATTCTTCAAGACACTTGATGAAGAGAGAAAATATCATTATGACGATTTTGAACAGCAAAATCAGGTTCATATCATTTCCAATACTCAAATGCCAACCAATAATGTTATTAGGATTGAATTAAATCCGGATGGCACTGTTAAAAAAATTAGTAAAAAATAAAAATAAAAAACAATTATGGTGAAAAATTGTTTTTTATAATTCTAATCCAATAGCTTCATAGACATTGTCTAAAGCTTGGATTTCTTTGATAACTTCTTTTGGAATTTCTTTATCTAAAGTCAGAACCATGATGGCTCTTCCGCCTTTTTCATCTCTTCCAACTTGCATAATTCCAATGTTTACTCCATGTTCGCCTAATTTGGTACCAATTTTACCGATACTTCCAGGTACATCTTCATATTTTGCGATGAACATGTGTCCTTCAGGAATGACGTCCACCCAGTAACCGTTAACTTTTAAAATTCTTGCTTCGTGCAGGTGTGTACCTTCAGCTGAGAATACATCTGTTGCACTTTTTGCAATAACTTTGATTAATGATTCGTATCCTTTTGCATTGTCTTTTCTGCCTTCAGTGATGCTTATTCCTCTGTCTTTAGCGACAAGGGAAGCATTGACTGCATTTACAGGTGAACTTAAGAATGGATTTACTGCACCTTGGATAACAGTTCTGGATAATATTTCAAGATTGTCGATTTCAGCTAATTCCCCACTGTATATGATTTCAATTTCTTGGATTTTACCGTTTACAGCTTGTGAGATGAAACTACCTAATTTTTCACATAATTCCATATATGGAGCTAACTCTTGGTAAGTGTTATTGTCGATACGTGGCATGTTTAATACATTTTTAGGATTGTTTCCTTTAGCCAGTTCAATGATTTCATCAGCTACAATAATAGCTGCGTCTCTTTGTGCTTCTTTTGTTGAAGCAGCAATGTGAGGGGTTAATACGATATTGTCAAGTTCGAATAATTTTGATTCTTCTGGTGGCTCTTCTTCGTATACGTCTAATGCAGCTCCACCAATCTTATTATTTGCCAATGCATCATATAAAGCGTCTTCATCTATGATTCCACCACGGGCACAGTTTACGATGTATGCTGTGTCTTTCATCAATTCAAATTGTTCAGTTGAAATTGAATGTTCGGTTTCAGGGGTTAATGGAACGTGGATTGTAATAAAATCAGAGTTTTTAAGCACGGTATTCAAATCTGTTAATTCTACACCCATCTGTTTTGCAACTTCTTCAGGTAAGTATGGATCATAAGCCATTGCATCCATTTCGAATGCTTTGCATCTGTTAACCACTTGTGAACCGATTCTTCCCATACCGATAACACCAAGAGTTTTGTTTCTGAGTTCAACGCCCATGAACTTTTTCTTTTCCCATTTGCCTTCTTTTACAGATTTGTCTGCAATGGAGATTTTACGGGCCATGCTCAAGATTAATCCCATGGTATGTTCTGCAACGGTTACGGAAGTTGATTCAGGTGAGTTTACAACCATAATACCTTTTTCGGTTGCAGCATCAAGGTCGATGTTGTCCACTCCAACACCTGCTCTTGCAATGATTTGCAGATTGTCAGCTTTTTTAATGATGTCTGCAGTTAATTTTGTCCGGCTTCTTACAATAATTCCATTGTATTCATGGATGGTATCTGCTAATTCTTCAGGAGTAATTTCAGTGTCAACAACAACTTCAGCTACTTCCTTTAAATTTTCAATACCTTTTTCGTTAATAGCATCAGCAATTAATACTTTCATATTTTCACCATAATTTCTAAAATATTTAATAATAAATATTAATTAAATCTATGTGTTTTATTATATTTAAAAGATATTACAAATTATAAAATATTCGCATTCCAATTGTTTTTTAAAAATATATAAAATTGTTCCTAAGATGCATAAGTAAAATTTAATTCCCATTAATTATTTAACAAAAAATTAATAAATTATTTACATTGCATGGGGAGGAACAGTAAATGCTCAATAAAAAAATCATTTTTTTATCCATATTCATAATTTTTTCATGCTTTGACAAAAACTGTTAAAATTAAAGTTAAATAGAAAAAATTCCTCAAGTGAGACCAATAATTTTAAATATTTAACATTGAATATTAAAAAAGTAAGTTAAAATCATTGAGTTACTCGGGTCAAAGTTCAGACCCCGAAATATTCTTAATAGGTGATAATATGGTATCAGTAGATGAATATGTAATTTCAACAGCAAATGACGTACCGGGTTACAGAATTGTAGAAACAAAAGGTTTTATATATGGTTTGACCGTTAGAAGCAGAGGTGCCGGTGGACAAATCGGTGCAGGAATCAAATCTCTTTTTGGTGGGGAAATCAGGCAATATGTAACCATGATGGAAGAGTCCCGTGAAGAAGCGTTGCAAAGAGCAATTGATCATGCAAAGGAATTGGGCGCAAATGGAATTGTTGCAATCAGATTCGATTCAAATGAAATTTCTGATGTAATGCAGGAAATTCTGGTATATGGAACAGCAGTAGTTGTCGAAAAGGAATAGATATTCATGTTTTTTGAGGATTTGGAGTATAAGCAAAAAGTTATTCCACAGACAATTTTAGGTTATGGTCCATTCATGGCCGAGCTGTATTATGGCCACAGGTCACGACTTTACCTTGATGACTTATATAATGATCCTCAAAATGCCTCTGAGGTCATCATTGAATCATATAATCAGGGTGTCAGGGCAATAAACCTTGTCAATGATGATAATTTATTGAAAGCATATGACCTGGCCGTTGATGCGGGCTGTAAGATGAAGGTTATTGCAACAATCGGAAAAAGTGATGTTGACTATTTGAATCCTAATTATGAGGTTGCAAAGGAAGTTGATTGGGACGAGGACATTGAGCTGTTTTCCACTTATGACTGTCCTTTGATGCTTGTTGATGAGTTCATAACTGATGCATATGACTGGAGACTGACCTCAAGAATACTGAACAGAATAAATGATGCAGGTTCTCTTTCAGGATTGGTGACAGCATTTCCATCAAGAACAAGCGACCTGATTGCCGATAATCTGGATATGGACCTGTTTGATTTTTACATGATTCCCTATAACAGCTTATCATATATGATGGACATCAGTGCATTCAATGCCTCCCAGAGACAGGAATTCATTGATAAAATTAAAAGCTTAAACAAAAAAATAATCGCCACAAGAATCCTTGCGGCAGGGGTATTGAAACCAAAAGAAGCATTCACCTTTTATAGTAATGTCGATTTTGTCGATGCTATTTGTATGGGTGTCGCTAAGGTAAGTGAAGCTAAAGAAGACTTTGAACTGTTAAAACAGTTCTAAAGTTTAACAATTTCATATTCTTCAAAAGGAACGTGACCATCATCTTCAAGGGATTGGTTTAAATCAGCCAGTCCATTTATTAAATCTTTTATGTTTTTGTTGGATGGTTTTTTGCCTGTAATCTGCAGATATTGCCTTGGTGAGATTTCACACAGTTCACATTCAAAATTGCAGCATCTGTCCTTTTCTTCACAACCGTATCCTTCCTGTTCTTCATCGGTTCCAATGACAATATCGTCGAGAATTCTTGAAACACGTTCATCTGAAGCAAACATTGCTATTTTTTGTGTTTTTCCACAGATTCCAATGGCTCTTTGGCCCTTAAAGTTGCAAACCCATTTTATCGGATAGTTTTCCATATCAGTTATCTGTAAGTCTTCCATATTATCACGCTAATTTTCCTTTCTTTCCTTAATCATCTTCAACAGTTCCTTTGAATTTTCAAATTCTTTCAATTCCCATGATTTTATTACTGGAACTGTGCCGATTGATTCCTTAATTTTGTCATTGTTTATTATGAATACTGGTTCTGAGGTTGTAACCATTGACAAGTCCTTAAGTGGGATTGCCATTCTTTTCAATGTTTTTTCACTCCTGTTCTTTTCGACATTTGTCATTAATGGGGAGTGTTTGTCTGAACTTTTCATCTTGGCCACGGCATCAAATGGTCCCTTGTTTGTGGCTAATACGCCATATCCAAGTTTTGACAAGTCATTGACATCATCACTATACTTGATGTTGTCTTTTTGCGGTTGCTGCAGTAAATCTATGTCCAATGTCACCTTGGTGTTTAGGATCTCTTCAAGTATCATTGCAGTTTCGGTATTCGCCCTTACAATTCCGTTTTCGTATTTATACATTGTTGCACGGGATACGTGGGCCAGGTTTGCCAAATCCTTAAGTGACATTGAGTATTCTTCACGGTATTGTTTGATGACATTTCCGTCAATCTTTACAAAGTATCCTCCACGGTCCGCAAGAATTTCAGGGTATTCTCCATACACTATCATATTCTTTAATGTTTCAAAGCCAATGGTTGGAATTTCATACCTTTCGTATATTACTCCCTCTTCCAACAGTCCATTTCTTGATTTCTCCCCGATAATTATGGGAGATGCCAGGAATATGTTTGCCAGCTGCTTCATTTCGTGTGCATTCTGTTCATTGATACTGTCGATGTTGAGAAAGGTTTTTAAGAGTAATATCTGCAGATTTTTTCTTGCTACAATATCAAATGAACCCTGATCATAAATATCTGAGGTTTTAAAACCCTGTGAGGTCAATAAGTTTTCAATATTGTGTAATAGTTGGCTTCGTGTTAACATCTAAATACCTCTGTTAAACTATATATGATTTTAACTTTAAATATATTTTAGTAGGTGATTTTGATTAAGTATTTATATATTGGAATTGATGATACGGATTCTCCGGATGGTATGTGCACAACATTTCTTGCAAGCCAAATCATCAACGAATTTAAAGACAATGGAATAGATTTGGTTGACTATCCTCGATTGATTAGATTAAATCCGTTTGCCCGTTTTAAAACCCGTGGAAATGGGGGTGTGGCTTTAAAGATATTGAATGATTCAAAGGCTAATTTGGCAAAGGAAATCGTTCTTAAAAAAGTCGAAAAGCTGTCAATGTTTGATTGTGACAATACAAATCCTGGGGTCATCTTTTATGATGGGGAAATTACAAAGAAAATGCAGGATTATGCATTCAGAGCAATATATGAATTCATTACAATTGATGAGGCTGAAAAGTTTGGAAAATCCATTGGATGTGAAATTCACAAGTTTAAAAAGGGAAGAGGAATAATCGGCTCTATTGCAGCAATCGGTCTTCCTCTTAGTGATTATACTTTTGAACTTCTGGCCTACCGGGCGTCTGAAAATTATGGTACCAAAAGACAAATCGATCATGAATCTGTTTATGAGATGGACAGGCAGACATTTCCGGACACTTTTGAAAATATTGACTATTCTGAAGATTACATTGCAATTGAACCCAAAACACCGTGTCCTGTCTTATATGGAATCAGATCAAACAATGTCGAGGCACTGAAATTGGCCAAAGATATAGTTAAAGTTTCAGAACCTATTGTTGACTGGTGCATTTTCAAGACAAACCAGCATACAGATATGCATATTCAAAAGGCATCTAAAATTTCCGATATGAAACAGTTCGGGTGTTATGAGGTAACCGGAAAAGTAAAAAACAAGCCCACAATCATTGATGGTGGACACATGTTCTTTTACATTGCTGATGAGTCCGGAGAGATTGAATGTGGTGCTTATGAACCTACAAAAAATTTCAGAAAAACTGTATCCTATTTGCACCCTGGAGATATAATCAAGGTTTATGGGGGAATAGGTGAGCAGAATACATTCAACATTGAAAAATTTCAGGTAATTGAACTGAACGATGTTGAATATGAAAATCCTGTGTGCGAGTGCGGAAAAAGAATGACTTCCGCAGGAAAGAACAAGGGTTTCAAATGCAGAAAATGTGGAAATAGAATTGAGTCAAATGAAAAAGTTCCTATTAAAATTCATCGTAATTTGGATAATGCTCAATTTTATGAAACACCAGTTTCTGCAAGGCGTCATTTGTCAAAACCTATTTGCAGAATGAATTTAGGTTGAATAAGTATTCATAATCTCTATTTTTAATTTTTGCCTATTTTTTAGGATTTAATTAAATTCACATTTTGTGAATTAAATTTTAAATTTTTCCCAATTTTTTTCATATTTTAAGAACTTTTTCAATTTGAATCCTATTAATTTAAATACTACAATTTTGAGAGTATAAAATAGATAGCATATTTTATCTCATATATGGGGGAGATACAATTCCTGATCAAGATTCTTCAACGAATGAAATTCAACATTTATATCGTCAAAAAACTGATAAACGTATTTTAAAGAAAAATCCTTGGCGAGATTATGGTTTGCATATAACTGTACTTGTTTTAGTGATAATTGCAGAGTTGATAGGTCCGATTAAAATACCTCTTACAAAAGGTGTTGAAGTTTCAATAATGCCTCTGCTATATACAATGGTTTTAGGTTTGGTATTCTATTTGGCAAAACCAATCAAATGGATTGAAAGAAAACAGTCCCGTGTTGCTGAAGGGGCAATGATGCTTTTTATAGGTATTTTGATTGCAAAACTGGCTGTTTCCAGTGGACAATCAATGCATCTTCTCTTTGAAATGGGTCCTGCATTACTGTTCCAGGAACTTGGGCATTTGGCAACTATTTTCATTGCACTTCCTGTTGCTTTACTTTTAGGATTTAAACGGGAAACAATTGGTATGACCAACTCCATAGGGAGGGAACCTGAAGTTGCAGTTGTTGTAGATAAATATGGATTTAATTCACCTGAATCAAGGGGAATTTTTGCATTGTTTATTGTGGGAACAATTATTGGTACTGTTTTCATAAGTTTCTTGACAAGTATATGTGTATCTATTTTGCCGTTGCATCCATATGCATTTGCTATGGCTTCTGGTGTGGGAAGTGCAAGTATGAATGCAGCATCACTGGGTCCGACTCTGGCGGCATTTCCGGGATTGGAAACTCAAATTGAGGCATTTGCAGGATTCAGTAATCTCCTGTCATTTTCAATTGGAATCTATATTGTAATATTTATTGCAATTCCATTGACTGAGAAATTATATGCATTTTTAGAGCCAAAAATTGGCAGAAAAGCTATTGTTCCGGAGGATGAATAATGCCTGATTTAATTGATGGTACTGAAAATGTTTCAGTTCAGGGAATCTTAAATTGGATTTTACTTTTAGCAATATTTTCAGTAATTACTGTGATTGGTAATTATGTAGGTTACAAACATCCTATTCAGGATTCATTGATTGGTATGGGCATTCTTTCCCTGATAACTCTTTTAGGTGTATGGATGGAAAGGGAACTTCCGTTGAACATCTCTTCCATTATTTACATAAGTGTAATGGGAATTATTTTAGCATTTCCTGGAATGCCTACAGCAGAACTTGTTTCATATTATGTTTCAAAAATTGAACTTTTATCTATTGTTACCGTATTTCTGGCATATGTAGGTATTGGGATGGGTAAAAGCTGGAATGAATTTAAGGCGCTTGGTTTGCGTGCTATAATTGTTACAGTTTTAGTTATCGCTTCAACCTATCTTGGATCTGCTGTTGTAGCTCATGTTATTCTGGTTCTAAGTGGTGTTCCGGCATAACTTCTTTTCCTTTTTAGTGAAATTCACCATTTTTCTTTTTTCTTATTTAGTGTACTTTTTTTGTTTCGATGCTATTAATTTATATAATATGCTTGAATTAAAGTATAATAGATATTACAAATTTTGATATATCTCAATTTTTAGGGGTGGATTAGAATTCCTAATAGGGGTAAAGATGGGCAGGTAGAACATATTTATAGGGAAAAAACTGATAAACGTATCCTTAAGAAAAATCCATGGAGGGATTATCGCCTACATGGTACTGTGCTTATTTTAGTTATTATTGCCGAGCTAATCGGAACTATAGAAATTCCAATCACTAAAGATGTTGCAATTACAATAATGCCTTTGATATATACGATTATTTTAGGTCTTATCTTTTACCTTGCAAAACCTATCAAATGGATTCAAAGAAAACAGGCACGTATTGCTGAAGGGTCAATGATGCTTTTCATTGGCGTCTTGATTGCAAAGCTGGCTGTTTCAAGCGGACAGTCAATAGGTTTAATTTTTCAAATGGGGTCTGCTTTGATATTGCAGGAGGTAGGTCACTTGGCTACAATATTGGTTCTTCCGATTGCATTGCTTTTAGGATTTAAGGAAGAGGCAATAGGTATGACCAATTCAATTGGTAGGGAACCGAATGTTGCGGTTGTTGTGGACAAATATGGATTCAACTCTCCTGAATCAAGAGGAGTATTTGCAATATTCATTATAGGGACTGTTATCGGAACAATTTTCATAAGCTTTTTAGTGACATTTTCACTGTCGTTCCTTCCTTTGCATCCATATGCATTTGCGATGGCAAGTGGTGTGGGTAGCGCAAGTATGAATGCAGCTGCAATCGGTCCGACTCTGGCGGCATTTCCAGGATTGGAAACTCAAATTGAGGCGTTTGCAGGGTTCAGCAATCTCCTGTCATTTTGTGTAGGAATTTACATTGTAATATTTATTGCAATTCCATTAACCGAAAAAATGTATCGTTGGCTTGAGCCAAAAATAGGAAGGGATTCCATCACACCTGATGAGGAGGATAAATAATGACTGATCTGATTGATGGGTCTGAAAATGTATCAGTTCATGGTATTATAAATTGGATAGTCCTGCTGATTCTATTTTCAATTATCACTGTCATTGGTAATTTTTTAGGTTATAAACATCCTATTGAAGGTTCCCTAATCGGAATGGGGATATTATCAGTAATCACACTTGCAGGGGTGTGGCTTGAAAGATACCTTCCTTTTAACGTGTCATCAATTTTGTATATAAGTATAATCGGTATTATTCTGGCCTTTCCGGGCATGCCCACTTCAAAATTCGTTCTTCATTATGTCTCACAGATTGAGCTTTTGGCAATAGTTACAGTATTTTTGGCCTATGTTGGTATTGGGATGGGTAAAAGCTGGAATGAATTCAAGGCATTAGGTTGGAAAGCAATTTTAATAACCGTTCTAGTTATTGCAGCAACTTATTATGGTGCGGCTATTGTGGCACATATCATCCTTGTTTTAAGCGGTGTTCCAGCAGCATAATAGTGCTACTTCAAAAATTTGTTCTGATTAGTAACTGAACTATTTTAATACTACCTATTACAAATATTACTTTGATGTTTTATGTTTTTACAAAATATTTCTAAATTTATTTCAAACTATCGCTATGAACAGGCAACTGTAGAATCTATAACTACAGTAAAAGCTGCATTTCTAGATTATTTTGGAGTTACCTACAGAGGAGTAAGGGAAGATGCTCCAAGTATAGCTTGTAATACTGTTGGGGAAATATTTCATGGAAACTCAGATTCAAATTTAAAATCATCTGTAATAGGAACCAATTTTAAGGCAGACGTTTTGCATGCGGGCCTCATCAATGGGATATCTGCACATGTGCTGGAACTTGATGACGGCCACAGGAAAGCCCAACTCCATTTGGGTTCTGTTATTTTTTCAACCGCACTTGCTATCTCAGAAGCCTATGACTTGTCCGGTAGGGAATTTATTGAAGGTGTAATGACTGGTTATGAAGTTGGAATTCTTTTAGGACAAATTGTCAATCCCGAACACAGAAACAGAGGGTTTCATACTACTGGAACAGTTGGAACATTTGTAGCGGGGGTTGTGGCATCCAAATTATTGAAATTGGATGAAAAACAGATTTTAAATGCATTGGGTTTATGCGGAACTCAGGCTGCAGGACTGTTGGAATCCGACCATGGAGGATCCATGGGAAAATCATTGCATGTTGGAAAGGCAGTTTATAATGGAATATTGTCTGCTTACCTTGCAAGAAATGGTTTTACAGGATCAAGTACAATATTTGAAGGTAATGAAGGATTTTTAAAAACCATGGTTGTTGATGATGAAGATTACAAATTTGATGATTTCTCACTTGAAGACGCACTTAAAGACATTGGAAAGGTAAGGGTGAGAGACATCTACTTTAAAAAATATCCTTTCTGCAGACACCTGCACTCTTCAATCGACACCGCACTCAAGCTTAAGGCAAGTATTGGGGATGAATATGATCATATACAGAATTTGGCAATCAAGACATATTCCGTTGCTGCAGAACATAACAATTTCAATCCAAAAAATATAGAGGAGTTAAGGCAAAGCCTTCCGTATGCCGTTGCCATTTCATTGGTTGTGGGAGAAGTCAGCGTTGATGATATAAATCAGTTGATTGAGTTCGGCCTTTTGGAAAACTATTCGACAGTGGATACGGTTAACAGCATCAAGAATCTTGTAAATAACATGATTATAGTTGTTGATGATAAGTTAAATGAACTGTATCCGGAAAAAAGACCGTCCAATGTCATTATCAAACTGGATGACAGTTTTAGAAATGGAGTATTTCAAAACATCACTTTCCTTCCAAAGGGAGACTTTGAAAATCCATTCCAGTTAAGGGAGCTGATTGACAAGTTCAAGGCTTTAAATCCTCAGTATGACATTAAAAATTTGACTGTTATCGATTCATTAGAAGAATATACAATGAAATATGTTGTTCGCAAACTGAACAGGTAGATAAAATGGATAAAACTAAAAAATTCCTTAAAAAGATAGGTATTGATGAAGTTTCAAATGAATATGTTTCATCCAAACGATTTGGTGATGGTGGACAGTTCCGTTTTGAGGTTCCGGGAATTCAGTCACCCAAAACAATGAAAGCACTTCTTGATGAAGCTTTAAAAAGCAATATTTTCATTCATCGTGTGACTCAAACCAAGGGAATAATGATGCTTGCTGATGAGGAGATTGAAGAAATGGTTTCTCTGGCTAAAGATTACGGATGTGAACTGTTCCTGTCAGTTGGTCCGAGGGCGACATATGATACCTCTGCCACAGTTCATACAAAGGAAGGCAGCAGAATCGGCTATCGATTAAGGGGTTATGATAATCTTGTTTATGCGATAGAGGATGTTAAAAGGGCATGCAGGTTAGGTGTTCGCGGAATTCTGCTTTACGATGAAGGTCTTTTGTGGGTATTGAATCAGATGCGAAGGGATGGTGAAATTCCTGAGAGTGTCCATTTCAAACTGTCTGCACATGCGGGACATTCAAATGCCGCATCTGCAAAACTGCTTGAAGAAAATGGGCTCAATTCTCTAAATCCTGTTCGTGACCTGCAGATTCCGATGATTGCATCTATTAGAAATGCAACAGATATGGCTTTGGATTTGCACACTGAAAATCCCAAATCAACAGGGGGATTTATTAGGCATTATGAAGTGCCAAACTTCATTAAAGTTGCCTCACCTGTTTATTTAAAGACCGGAGGCTCTGTTGCAGCCAACCATAATTGGGACACTACAGAAAAAGAAGCCATCGCTCGTATAAAACAAGTGAGACTTGTTAAAAGAATGATTGATGAGTATTGTCCGGATGCTGTTGCTTCACCAGACAAATCCGCTGATTTGGCAGTTCCTGAGTGATTTTATGGATCTTGTAAAAGACATTTCAGACACCATAATAAAAGCCTCAACCACACTTTCAGATGATAAATCTGATGCTTTAAAAAGGGCAATAGATATGGAAGAAAACGACAATGCCCGTTGGGCATTATCACAGATTTTGGAAAATTATGAGGTTGCCCAGAAAACCAAGTTTCCATTGTGTGACGATACCGGAATTCCTCATGTGATAATTGAGATTGGTGAGGACAGGCAGATATCTGGAGAGCTATTAAATCAGATTCATGAAGGAATTTCTTCAGGCTTAAATAATCTTCCGGCAAGGCCCATGGCGGTTAAAGGCAATTCTGTGGAACGTATTGAACAGAGTGAAGGGTTATATGATGAGCCTGGAAAGCTCGCACCGGCATCTATCCTAATTGACAGCACTAATGACGAGTCAACATATAAAAGGGATATTGAACCCGATACATTGAACATTCATTTTTTGCTTGAAGGGGGAGGTCCTGAAATCAGGGCGAAAACATACAGGGTTTACCATAAACGTTCCTTTGAAAATGTAATCGGCACCGCATGTGAATGGCTGGAATCCTCCCTAAAAATGTTGGGATGCACTCCGTCAATTCCCTCAATCGGAATTGGAAGGACACATTTTGAAGCTACATCACTTTTAATCAAATCCATTGCATATGGCAGTTTGGATAAACAGAATGACTATGAGAATCAGATTACTGAAAGACTAAACCGTACCGGAATTGGTCCAATGGGTTTAGGTGGAAAGACTACAGTTCTTGGATGCTATTTGAATATAGGAAATCAAAGGGCGAGTGGTGTTAGAATAGTCTCAATCAGGCCGTCATGTTTTGTAGAACCTCGTGTAGCAACATTAAAATTGTAAAGGTTTATATATGCTTAATTTAAATTATTAATTAATCAAAATAAAGGTTTAGAAAAATGCAAGAGAATAATTTTAGAGTCAATCCCAAATCTTTAAGGACTGCGGTTTCCCGTGTTGAAAAGGATAAAATCGTAACTCGCGGATACAATCAAAAAGATTTGATTGAGAAAATCAGATTTGGGGATATGGTTTTCCTGCTTTTGAAAGGAAGACTTCCTTCACTTAAGGAAAGCAAAATTTTCAATCATGTTTTGGTGTCATTTTGTGATCATGGCGTTACTCCGCCAAGCACTCAAACCGCAAGACTGATAACCTCTTCAGGCTCACCGATGAACTCTGCTATTGGGGGTGCTTTATTGTCATTTGGAAATAAGCATGCGGGAGCCATTGAAAAGGCTATGGAACTATACCAATCACGAATCAGCTCTGTTCATCTGATTGATGATCCGACCATTGACAACAAGCAGATTGCAAGTCTTGCCATTGATATTTACAATGATTATATAGTTAAGGATAAAAAGATACCCGGTTTTGGCCATAGGTATCATGACGTTGACCCTAGGGCTGAAAAATTGATGGAAATTGCTGTTGATAAGGGTTATATCGGACCTCACATTAAGCTGGCTTTGGCACTGCAGGATTTGGTATACACTAAAAAGCATATCAAATTGAATGTTGATGGTGCAAATGCGGCAATATTGTCAGATTTAGGATTTTCACCTGAATTGGGTTTGGGCATTTTCATGATTGGAAGACTTCCAGGATTAATTGCACACAGTTACGAGGAAAAAATGGATGAAGATGAATTCAGAAGGTTTTGTGACCTTGACGATATAGAATATATGGGATGATAATATGGAATTTATTGACGTAATAACAGAAAGATACAGTGTAAGAGGATACTTGGATAAGGAAGTAGAACCAGAAAAACTGGAATATGTACTAAAAGCAGCAACAATAGCACCAACCGGTGTAAATGCACAGCCATTTAAAGTCTATGTTATTGATACCAAAAAATATAAGGATGAACTTTCCGAAATATATGCTGCAAAATGGTTTGTTGAAGCTCCTTTGGTATTGTGTGTAGTGGGAGTTAAAAATGAGGCATGGACAAGACCTTGGGACCAAAAGAATATTGCAGACATTGATGCAACTATTGTAATGGATCATATGATACTTGCCGCAGCTGATGTGGGTCTTGGAACCTGTTACATCGGCGCATTTAAAAAATATAAGGCTCATGAATTCTTAGGCCTAAAAGAAAACGAGGAAGCTGTACTATTCACTCCATTAGGATATGGAAACGCCGAGCCTAGAGACACTCCAAGAAAAGAACTGGATGAATTTGTAGTATATAAAGATTAGAATGAGTTTATTTATATTGAGTGCAGACAATTCCTCCCAAATGGATAAACTTTCCAAGGATTTGTCTCAAAACAAATTTAAGGTCATTGAAAAGCAGGACAATTACATCCTGATGAAAAAGAAAAGATACGGCAATCCACTGATACATGTGGTATGTCTAATCATAGCCCTGTCTTTTATAGGACCTGTAATTTTCATTAATGTAGTGTATTTTGCTTATTCCTTCCTGTGGGCGTCACCAAATGTCTTAATCACTACCGAGAAGGTGGGCGATGACGGTGAGCCGTTGGAATTCAGCAATATGGATGAAATCCTAAAGCAGGCTACCCGTCTTGTATGATTTCATCAACACTATATTCTTCTATTTTTCTTATAATCAATGGATTTTTTGCATTGACATATTCTGATTCCTCACCGATTTTGGCATTTATGAATACTTCATCAGCGCCATGTTCTGAAAACAATGTCAGTATGTCTGATGTAAACTCCTCATAGTCATTTTGAATGCTTTCACTGCTGAAACCGAGACGCGGAAGCTCATTGGTCCAGATATCATTTCCGGGAGAAAATTTTTTATCAGTCACTTTTCCGTCAACTATTTCAGCATCCAAAGTCAATGAAAAATTTTTGTTTAATATTATCCAAACCGCTCTTTCCATATATTAAGTTTTGACAAAATGATATAAATATTATGAAGTTAATACTTAAAATAAGTGTTATTATGGCTAACGTTAAAATGTTTAAATTATTAGGTGTAATGTTGGCAGTGATGCTTATTGTTTGGGCGGTCGCTCCATTTTTAAGACATCAGCCGATAACAAATGATGTTATTGCCACTGCAATTATACTGATTTTAATTGCTGTAGCTTACCTTATAATATTGTTCAATCCTGGCTGGACCAAGGCAGTGTTTTTCTTTGAAGGTATTGTCATAGGTGTCAGCGGGTATATGCTACTGGCATTTCCGTACAATATAGGGTTCGCTATTTTGGGTGTAATCATTGTTATCATAGCAATTCTTGCTTATTTACAAAAATTACCGCCTAGTATATTGAAATGGTTTTATAGATAATCTATTTATCTTTTATTCTTTTTTTTATCAAATTTTTTCATGTTATTATAATATTTTAAATACTTTTTTTTATTCAAAATTCAATTTTACGAAGTCTAATCAAAATTGAATAGTAAAAGATATATATATTGCACAACAAAAATAAGTTCACCATGGTGATTAATTATGGCAGAGATATCAGACGCAATCGCAATGATAAAAAAAGCTGAATCCGATGCTGAACAACTTATTGTCGATTCAGAAGCACAATCAAAAGATTTGATTGCTGAATCACAAGTAAAAGCTGAGGAAATTATTTCCCAAGCTAAATTGCAAGCAGAAGACGATGCAAAAGATACTGTTTTTGATGCAGAAGATAAAGCTAAAAAAGAAGCACAAACAATTGCTGAGCAATCCAAAGTGGAAGTTAAATCCATAAAGGACAAAGCTATGGCAAATGTTGACGATGCGGCTTCAATTATTGTCAAAAATATTTTGTAGTGTGAGATTATATGTTCAAGACAGCTAGAATGCGTAAAATTAGAATTGTTACACTTGATAAGTATGTAGCTCCTACAGTGGATGCTCTCCACGAATCAGGGCTTATACAAATCAGTGATATTTCTGACAGCATTCAGCAAGATCCTGAATTAGCGGAATTAGTTACTCCTGCTAAAGCCACTCCATACACTGGTAAGATATCTTCTCTTCTTATGAAAACAAACGGTATATCTGAACTTTTAGGAAATTCTTTATCAGAAGGCCATGGGTTAAAAGACTTAGCTATGTCTTTTATTAGTCCGGATGTACCTGTTCAAAAAGAAGTAGAAAAATTAGATACTGAAGCTTTCATTGAAAAAGCTGAAGACACTCTATCCCAGGTGGAAGCTAAAACAAGTGTTATAGAAGGAAAACTTTCCGCACTCGACGCTGAAACAAGTGAACTACAGTCTAATAAAAGTTTGGCTAATCGCTTATCTAATTTTGACATGAATTTAGCTGACTTAAAAGATTCAAAGTACACTTCTACTACTGTTGGAAGGATTAATGCTGGATCTGCTTCAGAAATCAAAAATGAATTAAGTAACTTGACAGATGAATTAGATATTTTTACTGTTCCTGCCGATGATAATGATTATTCTATTGTCGTTGTAGTAACATTAAAAGAATATAGTGATGAAGTTTATTCAACACTTCGTAAATTTGACTTTGAGAAAATTGAAGTGGGTAATGTTGACGGAACACCTCAACAAATTATTTCAAACGCTGATGCAAGATTATTGACCATTGAATCAGAACGTGCCTCTGTTAAAACAGAATTAAGGGCAGTTGCAGAACAATGGGACGATGACATATTAGCTCTCAAAGAACAATTAGAAAATGAAAAAGAAAAGAACGAAATTCTTTCTTCATTTGTTCAAACCAAAGATGCTTACGTTCTTGAAGCATGGGTACCTGTAAAGGATACTGAAAAGGTTGAACAACTTGTTGAAAAAAGTTCTGATGGACATTGTGCCTTTGAAACAATAGAGGTTGAAGGTACAGATGATGAGAATGTTCCAGTCCTACAACAAAATGGATGGTATGCAAAACCTTTCGAATACCTTGTTGATATGTACTCTCCAGTACGTTACAATTCAATGGACCCAACAATCTTTGTTGCAATCACATTCCCATTATTCTTCGGTTTCTGTTTAACCGATGCAGTTTATGGTTTAGTTGTAGCACTCATTGGTGTAGTCCTCCTTAAAGGTATGGGTAAAGTTAAAGAATCCATGCATTCATTTGGTTGGATTTTAATCTGGTCCGGTCTGTGGGCCGTTATACTGGGTCTGATTACCAACGGTTTCATTGGGGACTTCCCGGAAAGAATAGCTGGTTTCCGTTTACCAACAGTTATTCCTGCTGTTGAAGCATTTGTACATCCGGATACTATTTTGATAATAGCTATCTTAATTGGTCTTGTTTACACCAACATCGGATTTATTTTAGGTGCTATCAACAACTTGAGATACGGAAACGTCAAAGAGGCTATCGGTTCTCAAATTTGTTGGTTTGTATTTGAAGCTGGTATTATCCTCTTAGCATTAGGTTTCATGATGCCTGCAATAGGTATGATTGGAATGATTTTAGGAGGAATATTAATAGTTGCAACTATTGGAATGTTAGTATGGGCTAACGGTGCATACGGTGTAATGGATATTTTCGGTTACATGGGTGATGTATTATCATATGCACGTCTTTTAGCATTATGTTTAGCTACCGGTGGTATTGCTATGACAGTAAACATCTTAGCTCAAATGTTAAATAATATGGTTCCTGTAGTGGGTATTGTTGTTGCAATCATCGTATTTGTCGGTGGTCATATAGCAAACTTCGCTTTCCAAGTATTAGGTGCATTTATTAACGCTTTACGTCTTAACTATGTAGAGTTCTTCTCTCAATTCTTCATGGAAAGTAAAGGAAAATTCGAAGCTTTCAAAGCAAATAGAACATTTACTAAAATTAAATAAATTAAAAATTTTTCATTTATATCTTAAATAAAATTAAAAAAATCAATATTATTTCAAAGGTGAATTAAATATGGTAGAAATTGCTTTAGGTACTGCTTTAGCAGCTATTGGTGCTGGAGTAGCAATTGGTTTTGCTGGATTAGGTTCCGGTTTA
>NZ_CADAJR010000016.1 GCF_902788255.1 uncultured Methanobrevibacter sp. | reverse complement strand
TCGAGATGTCAACGCAGCCATAAACATACTTAACCGGTGGGACCCCGGGGATTGCCTAGAAAACACTCAATAAACGATTGAGCAAATAAACATGAAAAAATCTAGGAATCCTCACCTTCTTCAAGGCGAGGTTGTTCAATTTATAAAAACTGAATTAGCCAAATTGTCCCTATATGTTGTCTCATCCTTTAGGGATTCAATGTGATGGATTACATTAAGTTTCAAATCCTCTAATTTTATGCGCACTTCTATATCGTTGAAGTCAACCTGAAACTGAAATAGGTATTTGACATCCATATCATAGTCATAGACAACCCAGTTGGGACCGTTGATGTCGAGAAGCTGAATTGACCACTTGGACATTACCTTATTGATTTGGGAGGTAACCTCATCAACATCAAAATCCTCATCCAAATATATTTCCCTCATTGGTACAAATCCTCAGATCCCTTTTGAGGTGAAATGTTTAAATCTATTTCGTCACGATTGAAAACACCATATACTGTAATCTCGCTTTTTTTAATTGATAATGCCTGTGAAACATCATTGTCCTCAAGGGAAATCATGGCCACACTCAACCATTCATCGTCCTCTGAAAGGTAGGTGCATGGCTCGAATAACTGAAATTTGGTTACGATTGTTAAAAGCAAATCACTGATATCTGCACTTTCGCCGGTGTGTTCTGTATTCAGGGTTAAAATTCTATCCTTAATGTTCATAGAATATAATTTGTTATAATCCTATAAGTAATTTAATGCAATTTTTCAATCTTTTGATTTAATTTTCCATCACTAGCCAATTTTTCCTCAATCAGATTATCCCAATAGCTGTCCCTTTTGATTATCTCAACAAAGACCCTGTCCAGATATTTCTCCTCAATCAGCCTTTCGGTTATTTTAGCTTGAAGATTTTCACCTGCAGGCTCATCTAAAAGGATGTCATCCGGAGCCTCTGAGATATCAATGTGCTCCTGTGATGCATCATAATCGGAAATGATAATGTCATCCGGACTATAATCCACCAAATCATCGTCAAAAAATTGATTTTCATAGTACATATATTTAAAAGGCTCTTCAAACCTGTCTGTGTTTGCACCTTCAAATATTCCCTGATCCATATAGCTGGTATCGCCCAAATCATCAAAAATCTCCTTTTCGCCAGGATATTCGACAACATACAATTCATCCTTGTCATAAAACTCATGGTATCTTTCCTCAGCCAATTTCCGTTCGATGGTTTTTTGAAAATAGTCGTCTTCGGCAATGGCTTCCTTCATGACCCTGTCAAGAAAATCATTTTCCTCATCCAAATGCTGGCGAATCAATCCTTCAAGGTAATCATTGCTGAAATCGATTTCCTCTCCAATTTCATCAACTGCCTGTGAAATCAGATAATTCTTATAGTCGCTTTTGGAGAAATTTTCAATCTGTGTATTGAAATCGTTTTTAATAAGTTCTGAATCATCCAGTTCCTTATCTGAATACTGATTTATAGGTTCAAAATCTGAGATATCACTTAAACGTTCAATCTCATGTTTTATTACGTCTTCGCTCCATCGACTTTCAATCATATCATCCAATAATGACTCTACCCATTTTTCTTTGCTCATATTAACACCTATGGATCTAATCAATCAGACATTTTTGAAAAAAAGTTTTGTGAACCTGTAAAATTGCTTTGGTTTAGCAAAATTTAGGCGAATGAAACTCAAAAATGGTGATTGTTCTATTTAATAGTTGAGTTTAATCATTTATAAGTTTTTGGTAAAATAATCCATGTTTGAAGTGGCAACCTCAAAACCGTCATTTAAAATCAGCCAGATGGATTTGATGAAACCCTCATCATTTAGGATTTGACAGTTTTCCATTCTCAGTGCGGCATAGTTCGGCCTGTCCAAGACGTCACTCAGGAACTGGTCCTTAATGTCCTCCCTCAACTCCCTGTCAATCAGTGATTCAAGAACCTCCTTGATTGTGATTGCAAAGGTGTTTCCGATAGATTTTGTTATCTCGATTTCCTCACGGCTCATCTCACCGTCAAGCTCACTTTCAATCTGAAGATAGGATGAATAGTCCTGAAAACCGAAAATCGTAAATCTTCCCTCTACATTGTGGGCCGAATACTCATCAATCAGTTGAGTGAATGGAGTGTATGACAGTATGAATGAGACAACGGATTCTATGAAGTCACATCTTGAAGCGTCCAGGATTTTACACACAATCCCCACCAGGATCTCCTGAATTATGAAATGTGACAGCTCGTGAATCAGGGTTGTTATCTGAAGTGAGTCTGTTTGCCGGTCATCAATGAAAATGGTGTTGTCTTCAAAGTATCCCAGCTGGGGACCTGATGATTTGTATTTTACATTGACAAATGATTTTGCAAAAAGAATGATTTTATCAAGGATTGCCAGCTCGTCAAAGTCTATTTCATTGGATTTGACAATATCATCAAAGTTCTTTAATGCCTGAAGCTTAATTGAATGGATGATTTGTGAATAATCCTCAATTGAGAATCTGAATTGATTGATTTTAGAGAGATTGTCCATACTCAATAGTTCATCAAAAGCGTCAAATGAATGTTTGCCCTTAAAGGTGAATTGTGGAGCGTATTCGATTTGTGAGATTTCAATTTTATCGGATATGTTTTTTAAGTGTACCAGGCAGTCAAAGCATACATTTTCGCCTTCGGGATACTTCCTGCCACATTCAGGACAGTACTTTGCAGGCTCTTCTAATAAATCTGAATCTTTTAATAAAACTGCCTTCTCATCACATGGTATGGAGTCCTCCTGAAAACTATACTCAGCTTTATAATCAAATCTGAGTTCTGGAGCGCGCAGAACATGAACTTCACGGAATTCCTCCAGAACATCATCAATTAAACTCATCTTTTCGGAATCATTCAGACTATACTTTGATAAATTTTGAATCTCACTTACCATAAAAACATCCCCACAAGATAATAATATTTTAGAATTACGACCTTAAAAATTTAACATCTACATTAAAAATTAGAAAACTTTAATTTATAATGAAATACATATAATTAAATTAATGAAAACGATAGCTATCGGTGTTGGAGAAAATGAAAATATAATACAAGCGTGTCATATTTTTAAAGAAAAACACCCAAAAACGGATATAAAACTAATATATAGTGATGCAGACTTAATTAAAGCAGTTTTAGATAATAATGTTGATGCAGTAGTACGTGGTTCCCTTCCGGCATCAAATATCATGCAAGAACTCAAACAGCGCTATCCTAAACTGTCAAGGGCAACATATGTCAATGGGGAAGACTTTGAGTTTCTCCTGTCACCTGTTGGAATTGATGAGGGCAGGACCGTTGAAGAGAGATATGAAATCGCCTTAAACTGTATTGATTTTCTCAAAAAAGTAGGTAAAAAACCTAAAGTTGCAATTCTTGCTGAAGGAAGAGAGGATGATTTCGGAAGAGGAAAAGAAGTATCCAATTCAATAATCGACAGCAAAAAACTAACAAAACTTCTTAAGGAAAATACTTCTGAAGAAGTGACCAACTATTTCATTTTAATCGAAAAGGCAATTAACAACAAATCCAACGTTATTATCGCCCCAAACGGAAGAGTGGGAAACATCATTTTCAGAACACTTGTGTTGCTCAGTTCCTGGCCAAGTTATGGTGCAGTAACATTTGGAATGGATAGAGTATATATCGACACAAGTAGAGATCAAAGCATTGATGGTTATGTCCGTAGTTTAACATTAGCTAGCGATTTATCAGAATAAGGGATTAGAATGGCAGAAAATATACTTTATAGATTATATGAATGGTACATTACACGTGATTTAAAACCAGAAAAAATGCCAAAACATGTTGCCATAATCATGGACGGTAACAGAAGATACTCCAAACTGCAGGGAAACATTGACGTTGTTAAAGGCCATGAAATAGGTGTTGACACCCTAGAGAAAGTTCTTGACTGGAGTATCGAACTTGGAATTGAAATAATTACAGTTTATGCTTTTTCAACCGAAAACTTTAACAGACCAGAACATGAGGTTGAAGGTTTGATGAACCTGTTTGTAAAAAACTTCAAGAGATTGGTTGACCATCCAAAAATTCACAACAACGAAGTGAAGGTCAAAGTGGTCGGCAAACTTGATTTGATACCTGAAAGCGTTCGTGATGCAATTAAGGAAGCAGAAGACGCAACTGCACACTACAATAAAAGATTATTCAATATAGCTATTGGTTATGACGGACGTCTGGAAATCATAGACTCCGTTAAAAAGATTATCGAACAGGTACAGGCAGGAGAAATTAGTATCGATGACGTTGATGAGGACCTTATAAGCAAAAACCTCTACACCGAGGGACTGGAAGATCCTAACCTCATTATCCGTACCAGCGGAGAGGAACGTCTAAGCGGATTTTTACTGTGGCAGTCATCATATTCAGAACTTTATTTCTGTGAAACCCTATGGCCTGAACTGAGAAAAGTTGATTTTATAAGGGCAATCAGATCATATCAGGAAAGGGAACGTAGATTTGGTGTTTAGATGATAGATACACATTGCCACATTGATTTTGAAGATTTTGACCATGACCGTGAGGAGGTCATTGCAAGAGCAAAGGACAAACTGAATCACGTAATTGTTTCAGGCTACAGCAATGACAGCAACATGGACGTTCTAAAACTTTCAAAGGATTATGAAGGATTCATCTATCCTACTTTTGGTTTTCATCCGGTAAGCTCACAGAATGCCACACAGGAAGATATCGAAATTGCACATGACAACATCCGCAGACATCTGGATGACATCGTTGCAATCGGAGAAGTGGGCATGGACTACTACTATGTCACAGATAAAACACTTCGTGAAAGACAGCAGGAGATTTTCAGAAGCTTTTTAAAACTGGCGGATGAATATAAGGTACCGATAGTGATGCATGTAAGGGACTGTGAGAAAAAAGCCGTGAACATCATTGAAGACTATGACAACATCCCCTATTTCGTTTTCCACTGCTATGGAGGAAGCCTAAAAACCGCAAAACGTATCATGAACCGTGACGATTCATACATGAGCTTTTCCACAATGCTCTGTTATTCAAAGCATCATCAGGATTTGATAGAAAAAATAGATCTTGATTATGTCCTAACAGAAACAGACAGCCCATATCTTGCAATGACAAAAGAAGAGAGAAACGAACCTGTAAATGTCGTTAAGGCAGTTCATAAAATTGCTGAAATAAAAGATATGAGTGTCAGCGAAGTTGATGAGATAACCACCGCCAACGCCCGCAAAATATTTAAAATCTAGAAATGTAAAATGAAGTTCAGATTAATCAGAACATCATTGTTTTCCTTGACCGCTTCAATTTCCAATTGAAACTCGGTCAAATCTTGTTTTACCAAATTAATCAGATGATAATCAAGAAGAGAATCATTTAAAAATATTGTGAACTGGTTTCTGTCTATTTTCACCTGTTTTCTGCAGAACAGTTTGAAGGCGTAGAAGTAGAGTTCAATCCTGAAAATCAAATCCTCCACATCACCTTCACCGTTGATGAAGTATTTTTTCAAATCTTCCTGAAGGATTTTGCCCTCATCGCCGGTATCGACTCTGAAGGTTTCCATTTCAACCAGATTATCCATAAGTTCCTGTTTTTCTTTTTCACTATACATTTAATCACACAATTTGAAATTCAATTTGATAAGATTGTATGAATTTGGTAAAAAACTAATCTTGAATCTGTCAAATGCCTCGTCCAGTTTTTTCAGTTGAGATAACATTAAACCATCAGGTATAAGATGAATTATAAATGAGTCAGAGGTGATTTCCATTTCCATTTCATCAAATAAAGGCATCTTCAGCTCTGAAATGAACACGTACTTGTAGACAATGAGCTCATACTCGCTAATCTGTTTTTTACCCTGGATGGCTTCAGCCAAATCATCCTGTAGCTTTGATGCAATAGCATCGAATGTCTCTTCTGTAATTTCAATCCCTCGATCGTTTCCAGACATGCAAATTCTGTTGCTTTTCAAAATATCTGTTCAGGTCCTGTTCGCTTGCACTGGTATTCGGCAGGAACATGCTGCAGGAATCATTCGGTCCTGTCTGGCCCATTCCCCTTGTGCACATGACTCCCTGAGCCGCACCGTACAGCTGCACATTTGATTCCCAAAACTGGCAGTTCAGACATATCTTATCATAATTGGTATCGGAAATGTCATAACCGTCAAGTTCATACATATTATCACTTAAAGCAAATCCCTTTCAGCAAAAACTTCCTTTGCAGCCATCATTGCATTGATGGATTTTGGAAAACCGCAATATGCACTCATCTGCATTATTATCTCAACAATCTCTGTTGGAGTGTTTCCCACATTCAATGCGGCGTTGATATGTTCCTTCAATTGAGGAATTGTTCCAAGAACAGTAAGTGCTGAAACTGTACAGATTTCACGTGTCTTCAAGTCAAGCTCTTGGCGTGTGTATATTTCAGAATATGGAAACTCGACCACAAACCTTGAGAGGTCCGGTGCAATATCCTCCAATTCCTTGAATATCTCTTCAACTGAACGGTTCTGAATACTTTCAAGAGTTTTTTTACCTTTTTCATATCTAGACATGATGATTAGTTTATACTTAAACCCATTTAACATTAGCGGTTGTGTAGACATAATGATTGGAGAAAACGGGATTATATAATTTGTTTGTCGAAGCGGTTGAATTGAAGCTCAGCGCAAGTGATTTTCTTAGGTTATAGTTAATCCTGTCACCGATTGATACCAGCTCATCGCTATCGAAGCGGTCGGAGGTTTTTGCATAAACCTCAAACCGTATCCAATTCTTTTCATAGTTTACGTCATATCCCAAATCATTATATGACACATTGACTATTCTAACATCATATGGCATGAGCAAGGATTCCTTATCATACGAATAATCCCTGAACGTGTCTTCCGGATAGATTGCTGAAGATGATGTGCCCACTCCTTCGATTGCACCGCTTCGGGCCGCAGACATTGCAATGTTCAGTTCCTGCTGGTCACTTACAAACACTATACTCAACATGACAATCAATATCAAAACACCAAATACAAACAGAAACTCGGCTGAAACCTGTCCCGTATTGTCAATCATGATATCACAACACCTTTTGACGTTTTTGAAATCATATAACTCCTTCCACTGACCAATGTATATTTCGAGCCAATATCTGCAAGAATAAGCATCGATTCACCCTTCTTGTCTGAAAATTTCATTGTCATCCTGTTCTTGTCGACAGTTATTTCATAATATCCCCTGTCTGAAGGCAATTTCAGGATTTTTGAGTACCCCACACCATTCGAGTCAACCTGGGCAATCTGATTTGCCACATCATCAAGAATCAGCCTGTGAGCAACACTATCTTCAATATTTAAACTTGATGATATTGAAGAGGATGCGAAAAATAACAAGCCTAAAGCAATAATGACAAGAATAAATAATGAAAACAAATATTCTATTGAAATAAAACCTTTATTATCCATATTTTTTAATTATCTTAGAAATTAATAAAGTTTACTCTAAACAAAAGTCAATATTGATACAAAATCGTTAAATAATACTAAAAACAAATTGATTTACATGAAAGGAAAAGTAATTTTTATTGGTGCCGGACCGGGAGATCCCGATTTAATAACAGTGAAAGGACGTAAAGTCATTGAAGAGGCAGATGTCATCATCTATGCAGGTTCACTTGTAAACAAGGACGTGTTGAGTCCTGCCCGTGAAGACTGTGAAATTCACAACAGCGCATACCTCAATCTTGAGGAAACCGACGGAATTATCACTGAAGCGGTAAACGAAGGAAAACTTGTTGCACGTGTACATACAGGAGACCCTTCAATATACGGCGCAATAGCAGAACAGATCCGTGAGCTGAAAAAACATGATATCGAATATGAAATCATTCCTGGCGTAAGTTCACTGTTTGGTACCGCCAGCGTTTTGGAAGCTGAATTGACACTACCTGAAATCTCACAGAGTGTCATTATCACCCGTCCTGAGGGAAGAACTCCAAAACCATCCGGAGAAAGCATTTCAAGCTTTTCAAAGCATCATGCTACAATGTGCATCTTCTTGGGCATAGGCATGATTGACAAGGTGGTCGATGAACTGCTTGTAGGGTATGAGGAAACTACCCCTGTGGCAGTGGTCAAAAAGGCAACTTGGCCAGACCAGCAAATAATTAGAGGAACCCTCGCAGATATTGCAGGAAAAGTTAAAGATGCCAATATAACAAAGACTGCAATGATTGTGGTGGGAGATGTCTTAGACCCAGGTGAGTTTAATGCATCTAAGCTATATGACAAAAACTTTAAACATGAATACCGTTAAAGTTTGAAAAATACCGGTTTTCTCAAAAGTCATAGACATGATTTTTGAGGAATCAAACCATCAATTTAAATTTGACCAACGACCCCAACATCGCCAAATGCATCATAATCGTTGACATATACCATTACAACCTCATCCCTCAGACCAAAAATGAACGCATAACCCTCATTTTCAAATTCCAAAAGATAACCTGAATATCCCAACATCTTAGTCGGTGTTCCGCCCAAACCTGCTGCGACCTTTTCGCTGTTTACACCCTCACCAGGAGTTCTTGAAACACCAATTTCTATATAGTGCTTGTCATTGCTCCATCCCATGGAACTTGACTTGACATTCTTATCAAAATTAACATCTGTTCTTAAGGGTTCCTTTTCATAATCTGAGGGAATTTTAAATTGCACATTGTCAACGGTAACGGTTTGAGTCTGATTGGTTAAAAAAATAGCTGATACACCTACAACCAAAATGACAACAATGGCTGCCAAAATCAGATAGTTTCTAAAAGATTTCTTTGGGGAAACCTGTTCACCACAGTTGGCACAAAACAAGGCATCCTCCTTTAATGGCTCACCGCAATTTGGACAAAATCTAGTCATAAAATCAAAATTAGCTGTATTTATCTTTAATCTGGTTCATCAGTTTAAGCTTATCGAATGCAACGTCCTTCGGTGCCCTTCTAAGACCACAGTCCGGATCAAGCAACAGATTATCCCTTCCGACTATTTCAATGGCCTTCTGGACAAGCTCATCGACATCATTTTTATCATCAACAGTGTTAACTGATGAATCAACACATCCGAAACCTATCTTTTTGCCTGAAACCAGTGAATAGTTCTTTTCCAAAACATCCAGATTGACATTGTTTCCTGCAAATTCAAAATCAAGTATTTCAACATTGAATCTGGAAATGTCACTGAAGGCATCCTTTAAAATACCGCAGACATGCATCGCCAAAGGCACATCAAGACCGTCATGGAGAATGTCTATTGCCTCACGTGCGGTTTTCATGTCAACCATTCCTGTGGATAAAAACGGCTCATCGATTTGTATGTAAACCGGCTCAACCTTTTTTACGATTGCCTCAACCTCAAATTTCAGTGAATGTGCCAAATCGATTATGGCATCCTCCTTGTTTTTATAAAATCCCTGAATCCTTGAGGAATGCACAATAGTATTTGGACCAGTGATAATTCCCTTTACACCGCATCCTTCAGGAATATTTCCATTATAATAATCCTTCATGACCTTTTTTGCATATTGAAGGTCCTTGATTGAAATTTCCTGAGTCGGCTTTCTGATTTTTGAGATGATTTCAGTGTTACCGTCCACAATCTTCATTCCGGGAATAAATTCTGTAAAAATAGAAACCATGTCACCTCTAACCTGACCGTCGGAGATTATATCAACTCCTGCATCAAGCTGAGCGATGACACTATCCTTAATGGATTGCTTAAAAGGATCATATGCTCCAAGAGCACTTAATAATTTATTTTTAGTTGAAGTGTCCTTTTTGACTTCAACGGGAAAGCTTCCAACGACTGTTGATTTCATTTGCCTTTACCGGTGTCGAGTTTTCTGATTTTTTCAACTTCTTCCTCATCAATCGGCAATTCCACAACGGAAGTTCCGTGACAAGGTTTTGTATAAGGCAGGAACACGGTTCCCTTTTCATGGTCAAAACCTATTGGTATCGGAGGAATTCCAATGACGCGAACACCCAACACCTCATCACCAGGTTTGATGTAGACCAAATCATCAGCCTTGAATCTTATAATCATTGCACAGTCCTTAAAACCTGCTTTTGAGGCATGGATTTCATAATTGTCAGACTGTTGTAAGTAAGTATCTAAACAAAAAGACATTATTCCATCTCCTTGATTGCTCTGTCAAATTTAACTTTAATCGGTGAAGGATTATGGAAAGCCCTAACGGCTGCAATACTTGCGTCACTTCCGCTCTCTTCTATCATACTGACAAATTCCGCAACTTCATCGGCATCTCTTGAAAATACCAATGCAAGAGATTTGCACTGCAATATTTGCTCAAATGTTACGAAAAATGATGCTGCCGCATCCTTGTGAACAAAACCTACAAGCAAATCAAAATCACCCGGATTTATATCACCTAAAAGTCTTTCCAAATCAACCAGGTTCAAATGATAATAATCTTCAGGGTCAGATATCTTAACCAGTTTTTTAGCCGCAGGATTTGCCGCAATTGTTGTATCATAACCTAAATTTGTCAATTTGTTAAAAACATAAACTGCCAGTGGAGTTTGTGATGGAGTCTCAGGACATCCAAGTAATACTAAAGCTTTCATAAAACTACCCTCTATGATCTTGTTTTGAGTGTAACGACATTAGCTAGAATCAATGCGCCAACGAATATGAATGTCAGCAATGCCATACCATTGATTGTCCTGTTGAACACAAATAGTCCAATAAGAGATTGTGCACAGAATGAAGCTAATGCTCCTGTTAACAATACTTCTCTTCCCAAGTATTTTTTATTATTCTTTTCTCTTTTCTCTCTGTATTTATTCAATACCTTAAAACCAATTACAATGGTTCCAACTACAAACAGCATCAAACCTGCCAATCCGAGTATACCGAAATCAAAACCGTATCCGAAGATACCTGGAAGCATATAGTCGATTGTATCCTTCTGGTTTACAAGTATACCGAAAAACATCGGGAAAGGAAGACCGAAGAAAAGTACCAGCTGCATTGGCAATGTGATATAACCTTCAGCGAATGCTGTACCTTCCGCTCCCCAATAGGATGCCTGTGCATTGTGACCAATCAACTGAATATTTTGAAGTACTGTCTTGATACTTGATAGGGAATATTGCTCAATCCTTCCAAACCTAAGCATAGGTGAGAAAATTGTCATTCCGGTAACTCTTGCTATGACCTCAAGAAGAACGAAACCGACTCCAATTACACCTAAAAATCCGATAATTCTTTTAAAGGTGAAAATGGATTTTTCTCTGAATGATTTGGAAATCATCAGATATCCGAAGAAAAGACCGATTACCCACAATATCAAAAAGGACCTGTGCATCAATCCACCGAATACAGTGATACCTATTAAAAATAAAATTACAAAACGTCTAAGCGGCCGTATATCAACGCCCGATTCCTTCATCACCTTCAGCGATGCTAAAGCTGCAACAGTACCTAACAATGCTATCGGACCGAACGGGTGTGTAAACTCTGCCTGACTTGAAGAAATTACCAAAAGAGCAATGTCCGCTCCAAAAATAAGTGTGAAACCTCCCATGAGAAACAATGATAAAAAGGTTACGACACTGAGTGATAATGGAATCAGGTTAAGAGCAAATACCATTGTAACAAATAGCATTATTCCTACTTCTACAATTAATTGTAAGTGGTTTTGAGCAATTAACAACATATTATAATCACAAATTCATTTATTTAAAAAATGGACTGACCGGGATTTGAACCCGGGGCCTCCGCCATGCCAAGGCGACGATCTACCATCTGAGCTACCAGCCCAAAAAATAAAGTACATTATTATTATATGAATGTATTAGTATAAAAAACTATTTACCATTTTTGGCCAAATCATATAAATTGTCAATTATCACCTGGAACAAATCATCGGTTTCAATCTCAATTTTTTCACCAGGATTGACAATTAAATCGAGTGCCTTTTCAATAACATCATCTGGATTGTTTGACCTGTACATCAAGCCTTTGTTGATGTAATACTGGTCAACGGACAATGTTTCACCAGGATAGCATGAAATGACAGGAGTCTGAAGGATTGCAGCTTCCCTGTTCATAGTTCCTCCGGCACCGATTACAAGGTCACATTTCTTGATGATACTTGATGTATCAACTGGAGGTTTTAGTATTGAAACGTTTTCAATTCCCTCAAATATCTCGGACTGTTCCTTGAATCTTGGAAGAATCAATATGTTGGCAATATTCTTTAACTCGTCAACGATAGGTGAGAGGACTGACTTTCTGCAGTCAACATCAAGATATGATGCCAATGAAGGTTCAGGCCTCATAAGTATGGTTTTTGAATGTTTTAAATCCAGATTTAAATCTTCAAAAATGTTATCGTTATATTCAAAGCTTTTAAAATGCATCAGTTCAGAGGTACCGTTATATGGAATGATAGTGTTTGGATCTGCACCGAATTTCATCAGTTGCCAGAAATCTATGCTGTTTGGAGCGATGATTCTGTCACATAGCGGGAGTGTAAGCTTATTGGCAGCCAAGGCCTTTTCATTGTCAAGAACATACAAGCTTGGAATTCCAAGACCGAAAGAAATTCTTGGAAGTTCAATGGAATGCTTGCTAAGGGCGACATCAACCCTTTCACCATGAATAATGTCTACAAGATTGTATACTCTCTGTGTACTCTCGCGGAGCTTGTCATATAGACTTACCCCATGTTTTCCAACGGAAATGAAATCAATATCATACATATCAAGCAGCTTATGGATATCACCAAATTGCCTTGCTGTGACAATGACATCCTCACCTTCAGCCTCAAGGTATTTGATTACATCCTTAAAGAACCTTACATGAGGCGCATTTGAAATATCAATCCATATCTTCATCATACCACCCAAATAAATCTAATTCATTGCATCTTCAATTACTTTGATGATTTCATCAAGTCCAATTCCCTGTTTAAGGCTGGATTTGATAACCTTAACGTTAGGGTTTAATCTTTGAGCGTCTGCAACCATCTTGTCTGCATCTGCTCCAACTGCATCCGCAAGGTCAACCTTATTGATTACGACCACATCAGATGTCTGGAATATGATTGGATGTTTTTCAACGGTATCGTCACCTTCAGTTACACTGACGACAACGATTCTTAAGTGTGAACCTAAATCAAAGTCAACAGGACAAATGAGGTTTCCTACATTTTCAATTATTACCATGTCAAGGTCATCCAATGGCAGGTCTTCAAGTCCATGACCGACAAGGTGTGCATCTAAGTGACATTCTTTACCTGTATTTAAACCTACAACAGGAACATCATGCTTTTCTATACGTCCTGCATCGAATTTGGAGATTACATCTCCTGCCAAAACACCAATCTTATAATCAGTATTGTCAATGATTTCCTCTACAAGTGTTGTTTTTCCGGAACCGATTGCTCCTACAAAATCAACACAGAAGATATCCTTTTCCTCTAAATTTTTCAAGTTTTTGTTTGCTAACCTTTTATTAGCATCCATAATATTTTTTGCTACTTCCACATCAGCTACTTGGTGCATATTTTCATCTCCTTAACTGTCATCAGGTTTTTCTATAACAATATTTTTAACAACAATATCTTTACCGTTTAAGGTTTCTACATTTAAACTGTCACATTCAGGACATTTAACAAGTGGAGCGTAATGATCACTGTCATCCAGAATGGCCTCACCCTGAAAATCACATTCATGACATTTAATCTCTGCAGGAATCTCTTCAAATTTAATTTCCGCATCTTCCATGATAGTGTTTTCAATCAAAATTCCCAATATGAATTCCAACTGTTCAGGATTTATCATAGCCAATCTTCCAACTTCAACGGCAACTTCATTAACTTCAGTTGCATTATTTGCCTCTGCAGTTTCAAGAACTGCATTTATAATGCCTTGAGCCATAGATAATTCGTGCATTTTACTACTCCTAAATTAAATATTAATATTATAATTTTAGTATTTTTTATTAATAAAAGTATTTACTATTGTAGTCATTTGTAAGTAATACTTTTAATATTAAAAAAATAAATTGGTCTGGATTTAACTTAAAGGTCAATAATGATTATCCATAATTGTTGATATTAACAACATTTAAATAATATTCTTATATAAATAATAGTTAAAGGAGACAATTATTATGACTTACAAATCCAAATTCGGTTTCGGTTGCATGAGACTTCCACAAACCGATAAAAACGACCCAACATCAATAAATCAAGAATTATTCAACCAGATGGTTGACATATATATGGAAAAAGGCTTTAACTATTTCGATACATCATATGCATATCACAACGGAATGAGTGAAATTGCAATAAGAAAGGCCGTTGTGGAGAGATACCCACGTGAATCATTCAAGATATGTGACAAGATTCCAACATGGGCTCTGACAAGCAAAGATGACAATGAAAAGTTTACAAAAGAAATGCTTGAAAGACTGGGAATCGATTATTTTGACGTTCTGTTCATCCATAACATTAATACACCATGGTTCAAACTGGCAGAAAAGCATGACTCATTTGAATTTATAAAAAAGATGAAAGAGGATGGGATTGCACGAAAGATCGGTTTCAGCTTTCATGACCATGCAAGCCTGCTTGAAAAGGTCCTTGAGAAATACGGGGATTTAATCGACATTGTCCAGCTGGAGCTTAACTACCTCGACTGGGAGGATACCTCAATCCAATCCCGCAAGTGTTATGATTTATGCGTAAAACATGGAATTGACGTTTACGTGATGGAACCCCTTAAGGGAGGGGTTATCGTAAACCAATCCGATGAAATCAACCAGGAATTCAAAAAATTCAATCCGGACAAATCAGTTGCAAGTTTTGCCATAAGGTTCTGCGCGTCACTTGAACATGTCAAAATGGTTTTATGCGGCATGAGCAAAATGAGTGATTTGGAGGACAACTGCAACACCTTTGAGAATTTTGAAGTGATAAGTGATGAGGAGAATGAGTTTTTATCCGAAATGGCATTGAAACTTAAGGAAAATCTGGCGGTGCCATGCAGCGAATGCGGATATTGCCTGAAGGAATGCCCAGAGGAAATTCCAATTCCTGAATATTTCCACCTCTACAATACCCATAAAAATCAGCCGGAGTCAAACATATACAGATTATACTATGACAAACTGGCCCTCGAAAAGGTGCCTGCTGAAAACTGTACATTCTGCGGAACATGTATAGATTTCTGCACCCAAAAAATAGACATTCCTGAAGAGCTTGAAAATGTATGCGAACACTTCCAGGAAGGTTTCAGCCCATTTACAGGCTCACCCTAGGAAACCCTCATCTTCAATTCACGAACCATTTCACCATTTTTATTTATTTTTGATGCCTTTCTGTAATATTCGACAGCCTTTGGAAAGATGCCTGAGTGATAATATATCAAACCCATTAATGCCAAGGCATCTGAGTTTTTATCATCAAAGTCCAGAAGTTTCTCCAGTATGTCAGATGAGGTTGCCAAATCCCCCTGCTCATACAGATCATAGGCCTCTTCATAAAGAACATCAATGTCATCCAATGAATTGAGTTCAATAGTCTCTTTTGGTTGCTTGTTTGTAAGAAGAACCTCAAGCTCATTTGCCATTTCATTAGACCTGTCACATGAAAGTGCCTTTTTGGTAAACATCAGCGCTATATCCTTTTGATCCTGTTCATATAATATCTGAGCCATCAAAGCCAATGCCTTAGAATGGTTTTTATCATTACTGATGATACTGTTTAAGACATCCTTTGAAGCGGAATAATCCCCTTTCTTATACAGTTCATAAGCTTCGTCAAATTCATCAGGAATTATCTCATTTTCGACAATGACTTCAGCTTCAACCTCCAAATCATCCTTAGAAATCATTTTCCTCATGTATTCAAGGATATATTTGGTTGCATTCTTGTGCAAAGGCTTGTTATCGTTTCCGCATTTCGGAGAATAGATGCATGAAGGACATCCGCTTTGACATTGGCAGTTGTTTAAAAGGTCTATTGTTGAATCCAACATCTCAACAAATACGTCAACAGCCTTTTCACAGATACCTATTCCTCCCTCATAACCGTCATAGATAAAAATGGTTGCTTCCTGAGTATCCTCATGATAATTGGTTGAAAGACCTCCAATATCGAACCTGTCACACATCGTATGAAGTGGGAAAAGACCTATCAATGCATGTTCGGCACCATGCAGACCTCCTGCGAATACCTCCTCCTCATTTGGAAACATGTCTTCCAATGTGTCCTTTACCTGCTTAGGTATTGTAAACCACAGTCCCTTGGTATTGAACTTCAGTGGAGGTAAATCCAGCGGATAGGTGCCCACTGACTTTGAAAACTGCATCTTCTTGTATTTGAAGTAGTCCTCGCTTACTGTAAGCTCACCGAAATGGATGCTTAGCTTGCCGTACTTTGTCTTGGACAGTTTCTTTTTGATGCTGATATCTGTCTGGTTTAAAACCATAGTATGATAGTCCACATCCTTTCTTGTTACATTTACAAAGCCATTTTTAAAGCTTACGCTGTCGACAACATAAGTGTCCCCCTTATTGATTAAAATAGCACCTTCATGGGCTTCACGATATACTTGTGACTTCTCCATTGTTTCAAGTAGCTTTCCATTGTTCATTACCTTGAATTCCTGTGAAGAAATCTGATCAAGGGAATGGTCCATTGCAGGATTGTCATCATAAGGATAGATAAAATCTCCCTTATGGTTTTCATGCAAATCCTTTTTGGATACAAGTTCATCAACAACATTCTGTGAAATGTTGAAGTACTTTTCCGCCTCACCCCTCTGCAAAGGCAGTTCCTTGGCCGCACACAGAAGATGAGCCTCCTGAAGAATAGGGTTTGTCAAGTCGATGATGGCATTTTCATGAGCCTTGTCAAAGAAGAATTTAGGATTGTTCATGAAATACTGGTCAAGCTGATTTTCAAAGGCAATTAGTACTGCAAGTGATTTCTGATTGCTTCTTCCTGCCCTTCCTGCCTGCTGCCATGTTGAAATCATGGTGCCGGGATATCCTGAAATGATAACCGCATCAAGAGACCCAATATTAATTCCCAATTCCAATGCATTGGTACAGGTCACTCCAAGATATTTTCCGCTTTTCAGTCCCTCTTCAATCTCACGCCTTTCAGATGCCTGATAACCTGCACGGTATGCGGCTATCCTGTGGGCAAGCTGACCCTTGATTTGTGTCATGTCATTTTTAGCCCACATTGCTATCAGTTCGGTTGTCTTTCTTGAAACGGTGAAGCATAATGTCTGGATGTTTTTAAGCATCATGTAGAGGAATATGTTTTCTGTTTCCATGTGAACTGAAGGGGCGTTCTGAGTGTTGATTTTCTTTCTGACATAATTCTTGAATGGATTGTATAGGATAAAGTCCTTTTCACCGCTTGGTGAGGTGTCATTGTCAACAAGCTTGAAATCCTCACCGGTCAGACGATTTGCAAGCTCCAGAGGATTTGCAAGTGTTGCAGAGGATAAAATGAACTGAGGATATGATCCGTAAAAGTTTGCAATCCTTTTCAGTCTCTTGATTAGAAATGCAACATTTGAACCGAAAACACCCTTGTAGTAGTGTGATTCATCGATGACAATATATCTCAGGTTCTTGTAAAACCTTGACCACTGGTGATGCCAGGACAGAATAAGATGCAGCTGATATGGATTTGTCAGAACAATTCTGGACTTTTCACGTATTCCGCGTTTGTCCTCCCTTGGAGTGTCCCCATCATAGGTTCGGGGCTTGATTTTGATTTTCAATTCATTTTCAAGGTTTTCGAGAACATGCAACTGGTCGTTTGACAATGCCTTTGCAGGATAAATATAAAGTGCAGTAGCATCCTCATCCTCAATCATTGTCTCCATAATGGGAAGATTAAATGCCAAAGTTTTTCCTGAAGCCGTCGGAGTGGTGATGATGACATTTTCACCATCCTGTATTGCCTCATATGTTTCCGCCTGGTGTTCATATAGTTTGACACCCTTTGAGTCAAGATAATCAGTTATCTTTTTATTTAAGTTATCGACTTTCTTAAAACTAGCTTTTTTAGCTGGTATTGTCTCAATATGGGCAATGTTTTCCCTATATCTTACATCATTTTTAAACATATCAATATTTTCCACATCAGACATAATATCAGCTAAAATTAATTATAATACTATATTAATCTAATTAGTATTTAAATCAAATGAGAGAGCATTTGGTAACTACTCTTTGAAAATGAAAATTGGAGAAATATTGTTTAAAAAGAATTTAGTTAGAAGCAAAATTGCCTCTAACTTATACATATTATGGAAGATTTTTCTCCCATATGTTTTATTATGTCCATAAATATTTATAAAATTTTTGTATTCAAAAAAAATACCTAACGAAATTGAACATTCAGTTTTCAAATGCTCTCTCAATTAATATATTAATTATAAGAATTAATAAATTAAATTAGAGGTGAAAAATGATTTCACAAAAGGAATTTGAAGAAATAATAGTGAATGTACTTGAAAGGGACATTTCTTCAAACGAAGACCAAAGAAAGGCAATTTTATCAAAAACAACCGAATCATTATTCTTAGTAGCAGGACCTGGAAGCGGAAAAACCACCGTAATGGTTTTGAAAATATTAAAATACATTTTTGTAGATGACATTAACCCTGATGAGATATTTGCAACAACTTTTACAAGAAAAGCTGCAGAAGAACTCTATTCCAGGATTCTTGGCTGGGGAGATGAAATAAAAACCCACATACTTGAAGATACCGATGACTTCGATACAATCGGGAAAATAATCAGAATCGATTTGAATCAAATCAATGTAGGTACAATTGATAAACTAGCTGAAGAGATAATGAGACAGCACAAACAGCCAGGACAAAATCATCCGATAGTTATTGAAGAGTTCGTGGCCAATTCAGCCATGATAAAGGTATTGAGTGAAAATGAGTTATACAAGAATGAAAGCCTGCAGGAGTATCTTAAATTCCTGACAGGTAAGGAAAAGCTTGATGAACCTTCTAAAATGAGTGGAACACTGCTTGAAATCAAGGACAGAATATATCAGGACAAACTGGATGTCGATGAATTGCTACAACAAGCCAAACATGATACAGGAATGCAGATTGTTCTTAAATGCATCAAAAGATATGAAGAAATCCTTAAAAACAGAAACACTATGGATTTCACAATGCTTGAATCCAGATTCCTGAAATTCCTGAAAGACGGAAAGCTGGACCTATTTTTAGACAACGTCCGCCTTGTATTGATCGATGAATACCAGGACACCAATCTGATTCAGGAAGAGATTTACTTCACAATTGCAGAATCCGCAATAAAAAACAATGGAAACATCACAGTTGTAGGTGACGATGACCAGTCACTTTATCGCTTTAGGGGAGCCACAGTTGACCTGTTTACCAATTATAAGCAAAGGGTAAAGGAAAAATTGGGAATTGATGTAGAGGAAATCAACCTAAAGACAAATTACCGTTCAACAGAAAACATTATCAACCTGTGCAACAGGTTTGTCGAACTGGATGGTGAATATCAGCATGCAAGGGTTAAGAATAAGCCTAAAATCATAGCCCCTGATTTTGAAAAGGACAAGATGCCCATATTGGGACTGTTCAGAAACAACGTGAAGATGCTTTCAAATGACCTTGCAAGGCTGCTTTCCAAACTTATCAATGAGGGGGAGGTCCGCCCTAAGGTTCTCAAGGTTCTTGATGAGGATTACTTCAACAAGTTAAATGACATTGACATTGCCCAACTGCAGCAGATGAATGCGGAAAGGGAAAGACAGGGAAAAAGCATCGAAAGGATTACACTTAAGCTGGACACAGAATACGGATCAGCCTCAGACATTGCCATTCTTTCTTATTCCCCAAAAGAACAGCAGTTCGGAAAGAACACATTCCTATTCTATTTGAGAAAAAGTCTTAAAAATCAAAGAACACCAATTGAGGTCTTCAATCCAAGGGGAATAGAACTTCAGAAAGTCGAGATTGTGGAGATATTCTGCGGATTGATTCTAGAATGTATCGACCCTGAAGGAAAAGTTCAGCTTTCAGATAAAAGCATTCCTAATCTGGCAAAGGTGACCATGACAAAATGGAGGGTCAAGGCACGCGAATATATAAAATTGAACCCCGAACCTCATGAACCGATAAACCTGAGTCAATTCGTCCTTTACTGGCAGAACAGAATTCCAAGAGGAGTTGACAAATGGCCCAAAAAGGCAAGTCTTATGGAACTTGCATACAAGCTGATTACATGGATTGACGAACTGCAGGAAGACGTTGAGGGAATAGTATATCTTGAAGCGATTACAAAGTCCATTACACAAACCGGATTCTTCAGCAAATACTATTCACACATATCATTTGAAAACAAGAAACTTGAAACGGAATCAATCCTTGAAGCAATCTGGAACATATTCATACCTCTTGCAACCGGAGGAATACAGATTGACGAATCCCTGCTTGACACATTGCCTGATGACAGGGTGAATGTCCTGTCAATCCATCAGTCAAAGGGATTGGAATTTCCATTGGTTATTGTTGATGTGGGTTCGAAATTCAATGACAACCATATTAAAACCCGACATCTGAGATTTCCTAAAAAGGAACCTAAAAACATCACTATTGAAGACAGCATACGTCAATACAGTGAACTTGGACAATCCGAGAGAAGTGAAAAGGACCGTGCATTCGATGACCTGACACGACTGTATTTTGTTGCATTTTCAAGGGCGGAAAGTGTCCTGTTACTTGTAGGACTGAACTCCGCAATAGAAGGATATTCTCGCAAAAAGGACCACTTCAATATTCCGAATGTGGCGCTTGGATGGAGCAGAGATGAAAATTACATTGGATTTAATGAGATATATTTAATATGAGGTTAGAAAATGAAATTACCTTCAAGATCAAAAGCATATATGATTCCCGAATACAGCCTGACCGGAGATTTGCTGTCATTTTTAAACTGCAATCTTCAGTACCGCTACCAGAACAAGGGTACCCTACCACCCTCAAGGCCTGTTCAAAGATGGTTTGGGGAATTCATCCACGGAGTTATGGAGGAGGCATATCTTCAGTGGGATTCAGACAACAAGCAGTTTCCATGGGACTGGAAAGAGGACATCAGACCGATAGAGGATATGATTGATGTGAGGCTGCAGGTTGATGGACTGTACCCATATGATGAGGATCTGTTTTACAGTATTTTAAACACTGATTTGACCATTGATGATTTGAATGAACATGACCATAAGAAACTGGCAAGTGCAAGGGCTGAAAAGGCAATTAACGTTTGGGGACCTCATCTGTTTCCATTGATTGATTCGACTGAACTTACGATTAAGGGAATAAGGCAGATGCCCCATTATGAGAAAAATGTCAGCAGGTCAAATTATTATGGAATAAACGGTATTGTTGATGTTTTAAGTTCCCTGAAGATTAACAGCAACCTGAGTCAAACCAATCTTGACAACTACAACAACAGAATCATTGAATTTCTAAAAAAGGACCCTGAATTTGCAAGAAAAATAAGCGATTTCACCGATGGGGACGAATATGAAATCATCATTGACTACAAGGGCATGAAAAGACCTGCTGCAGAAAGCCCTGACAGAATCAATAACCCTTGGGAAAATCATGAACAGCAAATTTTAACATATTCATGGCTTCGAAAACAACAGGAAGACGCAAAACCTATTTTTGCGGGAATAATATTTTATCTAAACGAACTTGTTCCATCAAAGGAGGATTTGCTTTTAATTCAGGACGAAATTGCACATGACCTTACAGATGATGAAATCGACTATTCACAATTTGTCGATGATGTCGAACGCATCATGAACTGGAATGAGGATGAAAAGGCACCTGAGTTAAGTGATGAGTTCAAGATTGCAAGATCAATTCGAATAATAAATATTGACGATGCACTGATTGACGAATCCCTTGACAAATTTGACAAGGTGGTGTTTGATATTGAAAGCTCATTGATTCAGGAGATTAAAGGATGTAAAATTCAGGACGCTTGGAAAGGCGAATCTGACGAGAGAACCTGCAAAGCATGTGATTTCAAGACATTCTGTAAAAATAACAGTGTTAAAACAAAAGATATTAAAATTCCCTAATACAAATAACAATTTAAGGTGATTGTATGACTAATTTAGAATTAAACAAAAAATATTGTGAAACCATCGAAGAAAAAATCAATCTCGATGCAAAACCTGTAGCAATGAAATTGATTAAAACAGAAGATGAACTTCCTGAAGGCATTGACCTGATTGGCGAAAAAATAAGACACTGTGAAATGGTTAGAAAAGCATCCCTGGGAAGCACTTTCTACTCCACCGTCGACCAGCAAATGTGCCTTGGAGGAGCAGGTGCAATCGGTTTAAGGGACATGCCAGAAAAATTGGCAAACGGTGAAAAATACTTTTCACTTGGAAGATTCCAGGACCTTGAAACCGCTAAAAAACTGACTTCAGAACTATCCATCGTTAAGGACATCCACTGGGGAATCATATATGCTCCTTTAGATGAAGCAGATTTTGAAGCTGACGTGATTCAGGTCATAACCGAACCGGTCGGAGGAATGAAACTTGCACAAAGTATCGTCTATAAAACCGGTGCGAAAATGAAACCTTCATTTGCAGGTATCCAATCATTATGTGGAGACGCTTTTGCAAATCCATACATAAGCGATGGCGTGAACTTCACTTTAGGCTGTAGCGGTTCAAGAGGCTATGCGGACATCATGGACAATGAAATGATTGTAGGTATCAGCAAAGCAAAAATAGAAGATGTTATCTCAGGTCTCGATTCAGTCTAGAAGCTGAAGATAATCATCATAATGATTAATATTCAATAACTCTTTTTCATTTTTTTCTTTTATTCCATAGAATGTGTATCCATCATCAAATATCTTTCTTAAAATCGGATTAAGATTGTCATCCTCATTTTCAAGATATCTCATAAGATTCTGACGAGGCGCAACAAAAGGCATTCCCAGACCTTCAGCGGTATCCAAAAGACCTGTCTTTCTTCTTCTCAATATAGATATTGTTTTAAAAGGATTTTCTGAATTTTGGGAAACTTCAATCATTTTCTCAAAGGTTTCAGGAAGAACTGTCGGCTGGTCGGCAGTGATGCACAATGCAAAATCAGAGCCAGTATTTGACAGTCCATTATACAATGATGTTGAAAGACCTACATCAACCGGATTGTTTTCTATGAATTTTACATCATCTTTGTAATTATCAAAAATAGCTTCCTTTATTTCATTAGCATAATGCCCAAGTACCACAATGCATTCGTCTATATTTAAGGATAGTGCATTATCAATGGTGGTCTCTATAACGGTCTTTTCATTGAACGGTAAAATAAGTTTGTTGGTTAGTTCAATGCCGCGAGAAATTTGATCTTTTCGCATACGGGAATTCTTGCCCGCAGCAGTAATGATAGTAGAAATAGACATAAAAAAAGTTAATTAAAGATATATTCAATCATTAGGAATATATCTTACTATTTGGGCATAGATACCCATTCCAGTACCTTCACCCTCGGTCCACATTTTAATCTGTACAGGATAGTCATGATTATTAGTCACTACAATATCACGGGCAGGGTTATAACCGAAAAGAACTGCATCTTCATCCCAACACATACCTACTGGAAGATCGAATCCTTCAGAGGTAACAGCAGCCCTTAATGCCCTTGCAGAAGGACATACTCCGTGTGCAGCACTTCCACCAGGAGCCTGTGAATCACTTGCAGACTCGAAGTACACATAATCCTTACCTGTTCCGGTTGAATTTGGAGGAATTATAGTTCCATTCCATGCATCAACGAATTGTCTTGCATTAATTTCCCTGATAGAATCTCCATATTCTGGGTGGGAACCTAAATCAGTACCGTAAGCTTCACCTGCTTGTTCTGTGTAATTACCCGCATACAACAATATGGAAGATCCGGTAGGATATTCAGATGCATAGTCTACAGTGTCCTGACCAAATATCTTAGGAACATCAGCTGCAGAAACATTATTTCTTCCATCAGATAGACCAACCATTCCCTTTTCCAATGTGAATGTGGAACCCACTTGTGCATCATAATTATACCAGCTTGCAATTGTTGAAGCGTTATAATAATCATTATGATATTCTAATTCACGAATTTGATCTGCAGGTACAGATTTTATTTTTGTACCATTTTCATAAACATCCACACCAGATTCGGTTTTCTGTAACCATTTATATGGAGCACTGTAAGCCCATACATAGTTATCCGGTGATTTTACAACCAGTTTGTCTCCGGAAAAAGTCAAAAATCCTGGACCTTGAACATCAACCACATTTCCGTAGGAATCTATACCTTCACCTGCAACAGTTGAAAAATCAAATGGAATCATACCTGTTGATGCAGCAATCAGCATTCCCTGTAAATCAAATGCCTGAAGCTCATGTGCTAAAAATCCTATATGTGATGCTAAAGGAACAACAACCGGGTCAGTTGTACCTACAATAGACTGATTTTCAAACATGGATTGGCCAATTGGAAGATTATAGTCAGTAGCTACGGATTCAGCAGTATAATGATTACTTGCAGAACCAACAACGGCTATGAATACACATAACGCAAGTAATGCTATTAATATTGCAATAGAAATCTTTCTCCAACTACTCATTTCATACACCTATAAAATATACAATATATAATTATAATTACAACTATTATAAAAAGGTTATTAAAATTGTTATAATTTTTCTGAAATTTCTTTAATTCTCTCTTGAATATCAATAATAGTATCTTGACCATTACCTCCAATAAGAATGGCCTCCTCATGAGAATATTCTGCAACCAATTCTATAATTTGGTCTAGCGTATTTACAGTGATGATATTTCCCATGTAACCTAATGAGTTAAGCCTATATATTGCCATATCAAGTGTGTCATCCAAACCTGGGAACAACACTATCACTTCAGGATTGTAGTTGACGGCAACATCCAATATGTCAAGCCTGTGGGTTTCATTATGTCTTGGAGTTCCAATAAATAATGCATAAAAGTCCTTTTCAGCCAAAACTGATGCAAGGGCATCGGAGTTATCTGTCTTTCCAACATAAACCTGTGCATCATTAATCTTATAGACATCCAGTCTTCCTTCAACAGCCTTGAAGTTGGCCAAAGATTCCCTGACTTGAGTTTTGGATACCTTTAGTTCTCTGGCAATGGCCATTGCAAGACCTGCATTTAAAAGATTGAACTTCCCGACCAACTGCAGTTCATCCTGATAGGCAAAATAGGGAATTGTATTTTCTGCGGCATTCTTAAAATCGGAATTGAAATCCTGATCAAAAGCTGTGAAAATGGTTTTGTCTGTAAAAAACCTTACCAGGGAATTCTTATAGTTGGCAATGGTTTTGTGGACATCCATATGGTCATTTCCAATATTGGTCAAACCAACCATATCAAAATCAAAACAGTAATTGGCAAAATCCAGGGTCATGTCACACACTTCAACAAGCATGATGTCATAATCACCATCTTCAGCTTCAAGAATCAGGTCATAATAACCTGAAAATCCACCACCACCATTTCCGCCGACCAGGACTTTTTTGCCTGCATCTTCCAAAATAGATTTCAGCATATGAACTGTAGTGGTTTTACCATTGGTTCCGGTAATTCCTATTGTGAGGAGATCCTTGTGTCCGGATACAACATCACATAAAAGTTCTCCATTTTCCAGAAGCTTTTCGGCAAATGAGCCTCCGAACATACTAGGGCTGATGGCTATTGCATCACAGGTTTCAATAGCGAATGAGTTGGTAAAACCCAAATCAACAGTAATATTATCCCCAACAATTGAAATGGTCTGCTTATCCTCAATCATACTTCCTGACAATGTTGGCAAATCCAAACCGTTTAAATCTACATTAATGTTCAAATCAGTTGCATATACTTCCCAACCATGTCTTAAAAGAGAATTAACCGCCTTTTTACCTTCTACACCCAAACCAATAACTGCCGCTTTCATAAAAAATAATTCCTAAAAAATAAATCACTATGTTAAACATTAAATTTTAGAATTTATAAATATTTTTATACCATTACGATTAAATTAAAAGCAAGGTGATTAAATGTTTGAAGATGAAAGAAATGACAAGATTTACAATTTAATAATCACTAACGGTTTTGACAAAACCGGAGAATACGCCCAATTTACAGAAAAACTCTATTCCAAAGTTGATTTTCTATGGAAAGAATCAATGTCAGGAGACTATTCCCTTGCAGGTGAATCATTCTACAAAAATGTTGACAGAATCATAATGCTTGCCGGACTTTACAATGACAACAAGGAACTTTTTGAAAACTTACTTAAAGCAAGTGACGAATACAACATACCAATCGTTCTTGTAAGACCATACGGACTTGAAGAGGTTCCTGAAATACTAGAACAAAAAGCCGCAACCATTGTGGGATGGAATGTAAACTGTATTGTCGATTCCATCAAAGATGCAATCGAAATGATTGACTAAAAAAAATAGAGTAATAATGTGGTTACATTATTACTTTTGAAATACCATTTTCTTTTTCTACTTTTATCAGATTGTCAGCGGCATTTTCAAGATGCGCTTCATGAGTTACAATAATCATTTGAGGCAATGTGGACATTTCCTTCAAAAGATTAATTAATTCATGTCTTCTTGAAGCATCCAAATGAATTGTAGGCTCATCCAACAGGATAGTATCCAATTCACCGTTTGCCATTGCCTGAGTTATACCCAATCTTAAGGCAAGTGCAATAGCAATCTTTTCACCACCACTGACCATACTTATTGAAGATTCCCCTTCAGGACCGTAGACAGTCACTTCATAGTCATCATCAATTGTCAAGTCTGAATAGTTGAAATTGAATTCCTTGAAAAACTCTTTGGTATGCTTTTGAATGGCAGGGCGTGAAATATTTCTCAATTCTTTCTGAATTCCACCACGACTGTACAATTCACGGATATGTTTTAAAAGATTGATATAATCATCAACATTATCATATTCCTGTTTGAATTGAGATGCAGTCTTGATTTTATCAGCCAAATCATTTAAAACAACAATAGATTCCTTGGCCTGTCCCTTGATGGTGAAAAGCTCTTCATTGAATGAAGATTTCCTTCTTTCATATCTTTCAAAGTTATATAATATTTGCTCATATTTTTCCTCATCATATAGGGATGCCTTAATCTTGTTTTCAATGATATCCTTTTGATTGATTGAAACACCAATATCCTCCTTGATATTATCCAATTGAGTCATATATGAATTTTTGTTTTGAACAAAACCTTTAAGCTGATTGTAAAGTTCAGTTTTTTCCTTTAAATCATCAATACGATTTTTAAGTTCATTTGGACCTATATCTCCACTCAAGTGAGGATCCTGTTCAATAGCCAACTTGATGTTGGTTACATGGTTGTCTATTTCATTTTGAACCTGTTTTAATTTATATTGAGATTCAGTTTCACTTCCTAAAACTTCCAAAGCTCCTTTGGATTGGATATATGTATCATGGTCCTGTTTAAATGTCTCACGTTCCTCTTTCTTGTTTGCAATGACCAATATGAGTTCACCAAGTTTATTGCTGATGAATTCCTTGCCTTCCAAATCCTCATCCATCTTGTTCAATTTGACCAGCTGATTTTGCAGATGCTCAAATTTGTGCTTGTATTCAATGATGTTTTTGGAAAGTTCAGTAAGGCTTTCATGCTTTTCTTCAAAACTGTTTTTGTTTTTAGTCAACAGACGAACGTTTTCCTCTTCCTGTGCAATCAACTTTTCATTATCCTTGATTTCAGCATTATAATGTTTGGTCAATTCCTTTTTCTTGTAGGAAGTGATGTCTGATTGACAGACCGGACACTTATTGTCAATTCCCTCCAAATCATCCAAAGGTTTTTGACATGCCTTGATATTCTGTTTGTAAACGACTATATCCTCATTTTTGGTAATGATTTCATTGCCCAAATCTTCTATTTTGGTAGAAATCTCATCAATGAACTCATTTGTTGACTTTTCCAAATGGCTAAAATCATCAATTTCAGCCAATTTGTCTTGATGGAGACCATAATCATCAAGCTTATCTTTGGATCTTGAAAAGAAGTTTTCAATATCATTACGCTCATCTTCGATATTCTTTAACAGGCCCTTTTTGTCCTTTTCAAGTTTTGCCATTGTAGCCAGTTCATTTTCATAACTGTTCTTTTGGTCTGTTAACCTGTTAATGTCCTCATCAGAGGAAAGATATTTGTTGTATCCTTCTTTTTTAGCAGAAACTATTTCCTTTTGACTGGCAATTGAATCCAATTTCTCCAATATCTCATTTTCATCCTCTTTTAGCCTTTGAATGCTTGTAACTGATTTTTCAAAGTCAAGATACATGTCCAGTTTTGAAACATATTTCTCAAGTCTGGAAATTTCCTCTTCGGATTCACGGATTTTATCCAATTCTTCCTGAACCCTATGTTTTTCCTCTTCAAGCTTGGCGAAGGTCTTTTCTTCATTTTCCAAATTGATGACCTGAGTTTCATAAATTTCCTTTTCACGTTCCATATTCCTTTTGCTTTCTGAAATTTCTTTAAGCAATCCGTCAACATCCATTAACTGCTCTTCGAGTTCATGGCCCTTTTGCTTAAGGACTTCAAGTTCCTGTTTCTTATTTGTATACTTTTCCAGAAGCTCAGAGGAATTATATAGTTTTCCCTTAAGTTCAGAACGCTGGGATTCATATCCTGTAATGTAAGGAAGAAGATTTTTCCATGCCTTTTCCAGGGAGTCTATACCGAGCAGTTTACCGATAAGCTGTTTTTTCTCTGCAGGAGTCTTGTCAACCAGCTCAGCAATTTCACCCTGTCTGATGTAGATTGCATTCAGGAAAAGATCAGAATCGATGTCAAGGATTTGGCGAATTTCATTAGCCACTTCCCTGTCTCCGGTACAGATGTGGACAAATCCACCCTGAGAGGAGGTTCTTTTATATAATGATGATTTGAGATTGGATCTTTTTTCACGGATGATTTTATAATCACGACCGTTTGATGTGAATTCCAACTCAACTGACATTGCATTGGCATTGTTTCTTACCAAATCATCAATTTTTTTGGCAGTATGCTGTTTGAACAATGCAAAACTGATTGCCTCAAGTATTGTTGATTTACCTGCACCGTTTTCACCTACAATGACACTGATTCCCTTATCGAATGGAATTACAGTGTGTTCATGAGACTTGAAATTGTTTAATTTTAATTTAGTGAAAATCATTCTTGAACCTCCTTACCAAATGTTAACTGCACATCCTCTTTTTTCTCCGGAGGTTGTTCCTTAACTACTGCTTCGGTAGTGAATTCAGTGTCCTCAACCACATTGGTGTAGTGTCCATCAAAGTATTGGTTAATAATTTCCTCAGACTCCTCAAGCTTGTCCTTTGAAAGCAGACGGTACAAATCAATGGCGAGTTCTGTCACTTCACTGTTGCCATACCCCTTAAGGCTTTCAATTATTAGCTGTTCCGGACCTATCCTTTCACCTTCAGTCGGAAGAATGGTTACATCCTCATCCTTCATGACAAATGTCGGCCTTATCATCAATGCCAACTCACCAAGTTCCTCGTTAATTATTTCATAAACCCTGCTGGTATCTGATTCAACTTCCCTGATGGTCAGTCTTAAAATAGGCTTTTTATCAAAGTCCTTGATTGTTTCCTTGATAGCCTGAATGCCTGTTTCCAAATCATTGTAGTTGATTGTCCTTTCAATGAATTCACGTGGAATATCAATCTTTACCCTTTTTATTAAAGGTTTTGTGCCATCAAAATCGACAACGACAAAACCCTTTCCGTTCTCCCTATAGTCCGGCAATTCGGAAGTTTTCCATATTTCACCCGAACCAGGATAGACAAGCCTTCCATTACCGTATGCATCGTTTACATACTTGTGGATATGGCCCAGTGCATAGTAGTCGAAATTGTTAGGAATTTCACCAAGCTCCAATTCATAATTCAGACTGAAATACTGATCGATTCCCTGGTGAAGTACAAGAATTGACTTTTTATGGTGTGTTGCCTTTTCAGACAGCTCGGCCAACTTGTTTTTTAATGCCTTCTTATGTGATGACGGATAGTATGGAAGCCCCGCAATGAAAATGTCTCCATGAAGGTAGGTAGGATTGATAGTGCTTATCACCTTCAAGCCCAACTTTTTAAATATTACATGTGGAGGGATGGATCCTTTTCTCATCACGACATCGTGGTTTCCTGCAATTGCATACATAGGTATTCCGGCACCCTTAAGCTTAAGCAGTCCTTTCTGGAATGTCAAAAGTGCCATCGGTGAAGGTCTTGCGGTTTCAAAAAGGTCACCACCATGTATTACAAAATCAACTTTTTCTTCTATTATCTTATCTATAACCTTATCAAACACTTCATAAAAGTCCTTTTCCCGTTCAAATAAACCATATTGACGATAACCCAAATGAGTGTCTGCTAAATGTGCAAATTTCATTATATTACCTTTTTAATTTTATTGTATATAACCAATTTAAACACTTTAACAAGCATTTAATGTGTAATAGTATATTCCAATCCATATTTAATAGTTTGCCTAGAGAGCATTTGAAAACTAATCAATATTGATTTTAGACGGTAAAAAATAGTATTTGAAAAAATGATTTTCAAATCACTAGCAACTTGAAAATATTTTTCAAAATATTAACTTATTGTAATTTCAGTTAACTGTTCAAACCCAATACACTTGAATCTTTGATATCTCTATATTGGGTCCCATGTTAAAATTGAACTTAAATGAATGAGATACCATTAATAATTATATCCCATATCCATCAGTTCATCTTCCTGCCTTTCGATTTCCTCAGCTTCCTTTTTTATTGAATCCTTAAAGTATGATACAATGTCCATATCATCCCCATGGGTACGGCCCTGAAACTTATCGATTTTGACCAATGTAGGCACCTTGGTCATCAAACCCAAAACAATGGCCTCACCGACATTCAATGATGGCAACTGGTTGACCAAATCCTGTGACAGGCTTTCGCTTGCTGACTGGACATGCCTTTGGTCCTCAGGCTCCACCAACCTCAGGATTATCATGTTGTTCATCTGTGAGAGTGCATCATGATCCACTGTCTTTGGTGACTGACTTACAAGACAAAGTCCCAGACCGAACTTACGCCCTTCACGTGCGACACGCTGAATCCATCGTTTGGAATCGCTGTCACGCTTGTTTGGAGCAAGGATATGAGCCTCTTCAAGGATATAGAATACGGAATTTTCAAACAGTTCCTCCTTGTTTCCACTGTGAGCTGCCTTTTTGGAACGGTTAAGTGAATTTCTAAGGATATGACTTACAAGAACGCTCGCTACAGCCTCATCAACCTGACTCAAGTCAAGGACATTGACATGGGCTTTTTTAATGCTTGTGAGGATGTTTCCTGTGTACTGGTCGAAGAGGTTTGAGTACTTGTCCATGGAATCGTCAATCTTGTTCATGACATCGACTATCCTTTTGTCTGAACCTTCCTCAAGTGAATCGACTTCAAGAATGTCATACATCAGCTGCAGGAAGTTGTTTTCATGGGCAGTTCCGTCACTGACCTGCTTTTTGGCTTCCTTGAACGCCTTTCTGAAATACCTTTCCTGAAGGTACGCATTTGTCGGAATGTTTACAAGCTTTTTAATCTCATGAAATGACATGTAAGTAGGATTTATCTTTGGCTTTATAACATTAACATCACCGTTTGGAAACTCCGCACCCTTATACTCACCGTGCATGTCAAACACGAATACCGGAACGTTGTATCCAAGCAATTGGTCAATCAGAACGGAAACGGTATTTGACTTTCCCGCACCGGTCATCGCAAGGATTGCAAGGTGTCTTGAAAGAACCGGATTTGCATCAACGTTTACATCAACATCACTCTGATTTACAAGTGTACCCAGCTTAATCGGATTTGTAACCTTGAATATCTCCTTCAGGATTTCAGCATCAGCCAGTTTAATTTCGGTTCCCGGAAGCACAGGTGTTCTTGGAAGCCTCAGATGATCGTTTACATCCCCAAGGATCTTGACCTTTCCTCGGATGTAGTTGTCCTCAACACCTATTTTGGAGATTTTCTGGATTGCCTTGAAGTCATTGATGTCAACGTTCAATGCATCGTTTCCCCTTACCAGGTTTTCAACCATTCCAAGCACCTTTTTTCCATCGTATTCAATTGTTACATATTGGCCAACCTGTGGCATTTTATTAGAAATAAATGTTACCTCATTTAAATTGGTTTCTCCTACACAGATTCCTACTACCATGACATCACTTCCCTGTTTGTTGTCTCGTAAATCTTAGCTATCTTCATCAATTCCTTCATGTTCCTGTCGGTTATCACCACATCATTGTGGGCCTTGTTTAGAAGGTACGGATAACCCTGAACAGACAAAACGTTAATCTTTCGTAAAATCTCAAATACTTCCTCTTTAGTTGCTTTGTAAGGCAGTTCAACTTTCAATACATTTTTATTATCCTGCAAACGAACATAAAATACTGTAAATGTTAGACTTGTAAAGAAATCCTTGAAATATGGGAAAGGCAAGCTTTCATGAACTGTCCTGTATTTTATTATTGTCATTCCCTGCCTTTTGGTGAACTTGTCAAGAAATGCTATGTCAGGAATGTTCCAGTGAAACAAGTCATTGTCTGAGGAGGTCTTTGATATTGATATGATTCTTTTTCTATATTGCAGAATCTCCTTTAAAAGAATGATCTTTTCAACTGCCGCCAATTGCAGATTGATTTCCTCAAGAATTGTTGAATCCTCACTTTTAGGCATTTCAATCAATTTCAAATTGCTTTTAATCTCCGGAAAGAGCAGTCCATAATGCCGGGTCTTCAAACGGCTTTCAAACTCATGCAATAATGTATCGTCCAGATTGTCCCTTATTATGGAAGGCAGCTTTGCACCCCTCGGAAACGCATTCTGCAGATCTCCCAATATTGAACCGTCAATCATGTAATAGTCAACATCATAGTCCCTAAGGGTCCTAAGCGCACATTTCAATTCATAGATTGCCATGTAGTTGCTTAAGAGCTCATCCAAAAAGGACACGTGCGGAATATTGAATATGTCCGAGTCGTCAATTTTTTTAATCTCGCCATCATAAATAATGGATTCCGCTCCCACTGCACAGAAGTTGGTTGTAAGGAATTTCTTCTTGTTGAAACTTCCGTCCCCTGCGGCTATTGAAAAATCGGCACGGCTTTCGCCGATGTCCCTGTTAAACCATTTATGTTCCAATTGGGATTCGATATCAGTGTCCGATTCAATATCGATTATCAATCCTCTACTAGCGATGGCCTTTTCATATAATGAATTTAACATAATATCACACTAATATATTATGTTTAAATATTAAAAAAAGATTTGGTAAGAGCAGTTGGTAACTACTCTTGTGAAGCTTTTAGGATTGCTCCGGTTAATTCTTGAATTTTAGCTTTAATGTCATCGACTTCTTCAACAACTGTACCTGTAACGATAACATCTCCACCTGCTTTGGCTGCAGTGTATGCTGCTTTTGCATCACGAATTCCGCCACCAACAACAATTATCATGTTATCAGTTGCCCTTTTTGAGTATGCAACCATTTCAGGAGGAATAGGTTTATCCGCACCGGAACCTGCTTCAAGATAGAAGAATTTCATACCGAACATTTCAGAAGACATTGCATAAATAGCCGGTATTTTAGGCTTGTTTCTCGGTACCAGTTTTGCATCCCCGACCCATCCAACAGTTCCACCAGGTTCTGCAACCATATAAGCCATAGGTAAAATTTCAATTCCGGATGCCTTTACTGAAGGTGCCGCAAGTGCCTGTGCACCGTTAATCCAGTAAGGGTTGGTTGAGTTAACGTAACTCATGAAAAAGATTGCATCAGCGAATTTACTTACGCTGCTGGTGTTTCCAGGGAATATGATAATAGGCACTGCAATGTTTTCGGACAATATCTTACAGGTGTTGTCGACATCATCCCCGTTGACAGTTGACCCCCCAATCATGATTCCATCAGTTCCACCTTCAATGGCCTGAGTGGCAATTTCTAAAGCTTCCTCTGGTGTCTGTTCATCAGGATCTATTAATGTAAAATGAATTTTCCTAGTTTTTAAAATGTCTCTGATATAATTTTCAACGTCTTTCATATGAATCTAAAAATAGTTTTATTAAAAATAATATATTAAATTAATGTTTATTAAAAAAATAGTAAAGTTAAAAGAGGTTAAAATTATCCTCTTAATTCTTTTGCTTTGAATCTTAAACCTTTGTAACCACATTTTCTGCAGGTTGTAGCAGCAGCAGGGTTACGAGCATTACATTTTAAACAGATTTTAACATTGAACATTCTGTTTTCTGCTTCTTCAAATCTTGCCATTAATAACTCCTCCTATAATCATGAAAATTAATAATAATAAACCGTTATGAATACCATAACTATTAATTAATTATTTTAACTTAATAGTATTTAAAGGTTTAGTTAAAATGAGTAAAAATAAGAAAAATTGATAGAAAAAAATAATAAAAAAAGATTGTAAGTTAAATTACAATCTTTCATGATTTAGACAAAATCCTCGTAGCTGTCACCATAACTATGGGAACTACTTGAACCACCTAATCCTGAACCTCTTGAACTGCTTACATAATCACTGTAACTGTCTCCATAGCTGCTACCGGAACTTGAAGAAGAAACTGAACTGGAACTAGAAGCCGAAGAGGTTGATTTCTCGACAGTTGACTGAGTTTGCTGAGCAATATCAACAACTTTAGATGATGAAGTGTCTGAACCTTTAGAACTTCCAGTATCATTGAATTTCAATGAATCCGTAGGACTATGGAACTTAATGCTGTTAAAGCACTGAAGTAGCAGGTTCTTGTTGGAAGACTGAATAAGTACAGTGTCGTTATATTGAGTATTTTTAACAAAAACTGAATATGTCCCATTCTTTTCATATATTACAACATTGTCTTCCACTATTTTTTTGGATCCTGTAGCAACCGAATCCTTAATCTTATCCATTTCATTTTTACTTGATGACAATGACAGGTTTGATGCAACAGTGATGTTAATGTCATCTTTTTCATCAGAATAACGGGAAACCCCATTTTTGTCTGTTTCTAGTGTTGCATTAGGATTGTCTGGAATCTCCATATATGCAGATTTGCTTAAACGCATGGGAACCTGTTCTGAGGTTATTTCTTGATTTTCACCCAACATGAAATAAGCTCCAAAAATTGCGACAACCGCAACAACTGCAACAACAATTATGATATGCTTTGTATTCATTTTTAACTCCCCACATTTACAATTGAGATTCACATTGTGCTAAAATTACATTATCGGAATTGACCAATTGGACATCTATCCTATTGATATTATTGGTATCTGACACTGCAGATCCAAAAATGAATCCGCTGCTGAATTTCTGAGCCTCTGATAATACTGTTTCACTTGTATCTATCAATTCACCGGACTGGTCATAAAAATCAACAATGATTCTGCAGTCATCGGGATTGCTTGGATTCGGTGAAATGGTTCCCCCTACAAAGTATGAATAGTTCCAGGAGGAGGACTCATTTGTAACGTCATCCACATGAAAGTCTGTGACATTAATCGCAATATCACCGGCATTTACCTGCATTCCAGATGAATCTCCTCCACCATCGGATGATGTGAAGATAAATGCTCCAACCATCGCAATCAGAACAATTGCAACTACTGCAATTATTGGAATCTTATATCTTTTCCAGAATGGAGGAACATATGGTTTGGTGATTTCATTAACTGCACTAACAAGCTCTCCAAACTTTCCTTCAGGGTTGGGATGTGCTTCAATCATGAGCTTGTTTTTCAAAAGGAACTCCAAACCACCGTCCAAGTTTGAACCATCAATATTATAAACTATTATCTGCTTGTTTTCACCAAAAGCAAAATCTACTTCAGTATTTACAAAATTTGATCTCTTGGAGTCTTCGGAATATACCAGCACCATTAAAATTGAGTTGTTAATGGCTTCCATCATTTCATCAATGACGTTTCCCACTCCAACATCTCTGCTTTTAAGCCAGCAACGGTAACTCTTCTTTTCCAAATGATTGCAAATCTTGTTCGCTATCTCCTGGTTCTTATCATCATAACAGACATAAACATCATGACTCATTTATCTCACCAACATTCCTTATTTTATAGTATTGGATTCTGCAGAATTGATTACATTACCGTTTCCGTCACGCAATTCGGCCGTGACCTTTTTCACATTATCCTCATTGAGATATGCGACAGCAAGGATTCCTTCCTCAATCCTGTTGACTTTTGTATCATTCTTTTCAAGTACATTTCCCGAATCATCCAAAAATTCTATATGCACATTATAATCTGATGAATTGGCGATATCATCAGTTACAGACCCAAACACGAAATATGAATATTTCCACTCATATCCTTTTGAGCTGTCATCATCCATCTGCACATAGTCAATTGCAACTCCCGTTGGGGTGGCCTCATCAACGTTTCCGCTACCGCTGAACACAACAAATGACACAACGGCAATAAGTATTACAGCTGCAACTGCAACTAACGGCAGAATATTTCGTTTTTTAGGTTCCTGAGGAGATGAAACATTTTTTAAAATCCTTTTGATTTTTTCAGACCTGTTTATCTCAATAACGCCGTAATTCTTTTTCTTCTTTTGACTTAAGTATTCCAATGCAAACTCGTCGCTCATATCCTCAATGCCATCAAAATTCATTATCACCCTTGATACGTTGCCTATATTTTGATATAAACCTTCAATCTTTTCTGGAGAATCCAGATTGGACCCTAACTTTTCAGACAATAAAATTTCAACAGGAGATAACGGAATACCCTTCAAGATACGATTTGCATCCTCAAGCAATTCATCAAAAAAGCTTTCAGGATCAGAACTTGCATCAAGCCACTGCTGATTTCTCAAAAAGAACTCAACCCTACCGCTTGGAAGAGTATCATCAATTTTAAATGGCAAGATTGGCTTGTCCCTAATGAATGCATTGTTCAGCTCTTCTCGGACATATTTTGAATCATGAGAATCTTTTGAGAATACCAAAAGAACCATATTAGCATTGATTAAACCATCCATGATTGCCTGAGCATAACTGACACTTGTCTTGATGTCTCTTGGAGCCATCCAACAATTTAGACCATTTTCTTCAAGATAATCTCTGGCTTTTTCAGCAATTTCCGTGTTTTTGCTTGAATAACTTATGAAAATAGCCTTATTTTCAGACATTCACACACCACAATTTACTGATTATTCTAAAATATACTCATTTAACTTAAATATTCATGCTTTTGATGTTTTTGCAGGATACTTTTTAGCGGATTTCAATATTATAATAGATGTCTTGCCAGAACCTGAATATTTGATCGAAATAGGTTTAATGACAACCTTATGCTTTCCAACTGAATATTCATTGGTGAAAAATCCTGCAATCCCCTTATATTTACCTATTTTTTTAGTTTTTAAATTAATTGTTTTGAATTTTTTACCTGTATAAATGAGAACTTTAACCTTAACGCCATTTACTCCCTTTTTGGTCTTTTTATCTAAAACCTGATAAGTAACAAGAGAGCCTTTTTTACTGTTGTTTTTCTTATGTAACCTGAATTTCAAAGCTTTTGGTTTAATAACTTTAATTGAGGAAGTTAAAGTATTAAAATTATAACCCTCATGTGTGCCTCTCACAACAATTTTATGAGTACCTTTAGTCAAAATATTTGTTTTAAAACTAGCAATCCCATTGGAATTGGTTTTAACCTTTACAGGTTTATAGGATTTACCTGTATATACATTTAATGTTAATTCCACATTACTGATTGGTTTACCTGTTTTAGAGTTGACCAATGAAATTACCCAAACAGTGCCTTTTTTAAGGACAACAGTAGCAGAAGATGCCTTAATAACTGCAGTTGCTTTTTTAACGGTGATAGGTAAAGTACTGTCTACAGATTTATGGTCATCATCAGGAATTGTTGTTACGGATAATGTGTACTTGCCCACATTCAAATTAGAAACAGTGATAACATTATCAATGAAAGATATTTTAGCTTCAGGATGATTTATAACCTTGATGGCAGTTTTATCTATGACTCCACCATCAACAGTCACATAAATTGAGCCTGATGTGGAATATTCCATTATCATTTCCGCACTGAATTTGACACTTGTATCAATTCTTGTCTTGTTAAAAGTATTTGAGGATTTTAACTTGTCTGCAGTTATGCCTCCAAATAATGCATTTGGATCTTCTTTATATTCTAAGAAAAATGAATTTCCATTGAAAGTGATATTATCATTTGTAACATATATCCCTTTTGCTAAAAGCGCTATGTTACTTTTGAAATTTGAATTTCTGACAATTCCTGAAGCTGCCAATCTGAGAGCACCTCCATATGATTCACGAGCAGAGTTTTCACTAAACGTACAGTTATCAATTATTAAACTTTGACAGTCACTGTATATTGCTGCACCTCCTCTGAAATATTCAAGTCCATCTCCAGATAGCTCATTAGAAATATAATTGTAACTGAATTTACTATTCATGATTTTATTGTTCAGTCCGTTGGTATATATTGCACCTCCAAAATCTGTGCAGTGATTAGAGATGAAAGTACAATTATTTATGATGGAATCCTCTGTCCAAAAAAAGATTCCTCCACCATAACCATAATTGCCATCAGCACTGTTATCCTTTATCTGACAATTTGTGATTGTGATTCTCTTGTACAAGGGTGAACTATAATAAATTAAAATGCCTCCTCCCCATTGATCACATCCGTTACTTATCTTTAAGTTATCAATAGTAACATCCGAATGTTTAACATATATCGCGCACTGTTTTAGATTTGTATTAATATTGGCCTTTAATTGAGCCCCATCACCTAGTCCCTTAAGAGTAATGGATTTATTAATAATAATTGGATTTCCAAAACCGTAATAAGTCCCATTTAGATAAATTGTATCTCCAGGACTAACTGAGTCAATTTTTTCTTGAATATCACTAAAATATTGATATTCGGCAGCCAACACTTCCCCCTCAACAACTTCTAAAGTATTGTTTTCAGCATCATCAATCTCCAATATTGTGTCTTGATTATCCTGACTTAAAAATATGTCTTCATCAACAGCCACTTCATCGGAAATTAATTCTACATCAGTATCGTTTAAATCCTCCGCACTAACCGATGCAATTGCCAATATAAACAATACACCCAACAATATAACCCAGAGATATTTTTTAATCTTAATAAATAAAACCTCCAATGTATAGTATTTTTTATATGAAACTTCGAATCATTCTTTATTTAAATTTTATGTCATTATTAAGTATATATTGCCTTTGAAATAAAGTTTAAGGAAATTTTTGAGTAAATCAAGCTTTCATTAAACAAAATGAGAAAAATTATATTCTCATTATACTTTAAATGTCTTTTTAGGATATTTTTTAGCAGATTTCTTAATCACCATCGTGGTTTTGCCAGACCCACTATATTTCAAGGAAACAGGCTCGATTACAACCTTGTGCTTTCCGGCGGAAAACTCATTGGTGGCAAATCCAATGATTCCTTTGACCTTACTGACCTTTTTGGATTTGAGGGTGAAAGTTTTATATTTTTTGCCAGTGTAAATCTTTACTTTAACTTTAACACCATTGACACCCTTTTTGGTCTTCTTGTCTAGAATCTGGAAAGAAATCAAGGTGGCTTTTTTAGTAGGATTATTCTTTTTAAGTTTAAACTTCAAAGCCTTTGGCTTTATAACATTAATGAATGATGTGAAATCCCTTAACTTATAACCTGCCTGATTGGAAGTTACAACTACTTTGTGATTTCCTTTGGTTAATCCCTTAGTCTGATAGCTTGCTATACCTTTGGAATTGGTTGAAACACTTACAGTCTTGAATTTAGAACCACTGTAAACCTTCAATGTAAGCTTCAGACCAGCTATAGGTTTGCCTGTCTTAGAATCAGTGATTTTAACAGTCCATAAAGTGCCTTTTTTCAGCACTACTGTGAGCTTTGAAGCCTTACCAACTGCTGAAATCTTGTTGACAGTTATGTTAATTTGGCCTATAACAGAATAATATCCTTCATCTGGAGTGGTTACCACACGCAAAACATAATTTCCGACATCCAAACCTGAAACTGTAATCCTATTTCCTACTATCTTCGGCCTGATTTCAGGATGATTTACAACTAAAACATTTTCAGAACGGATACTGCAGCCGACAGTAGCAAAGGTTGTGTAGCCTGAATTTTTATAATCAAAAACTATATTGTTTCCGAAACTAATTTTAGAAGGATCTAAATTAACAGGACCTGACTCTTCAGTAATTTCAATGCCATTGAATTCTGTTATTGGAAACTCTGTATACTCATCGTCGACATAAGCTAAAACAGAATAATTGCCTATGTCAAATGGTACTGTATAAGTTGCAATTCCATCACTGCCGGTTATTATTTCTGTATATGCACCGTTACTGAACTCAAGTATCACCTTTACATTCCTATAGAAATCATAATTTATCGGATTGAATAAGATTACATTTATGTCCCTTTTGCCTTTTGTAAAGCTTATATCAATTTCACCGGCGATTTTCTCGATATTCAGATTATCCGACCCAATAGCATTTACCTCAACATTATTCATATCCACCAATGCCTTAAACCCGTATATACCTGGAATGAAAGGCACCCTATATGAATATTCACCATTGGAATCTGTTGAAAAACGAACAGTCTTTCCATTGGAAAATGTCGCCATGACTGGAACATGGTCAATTCCATTGCCTGTTTTTGAATCGGTTAATTTGAATGCCAAAACAGTATCCATATAATATTTACCTATCTTTTCAAAAGTCAAATTAGCTATGAGAGTATTGATGTGAACAGCAATTGTCTTTGAAACTGATTTGAATTTACCTTCACCTTCATAGCCAATTGTCACATTATATTTTCCCAAACCAGGCAAATAATCAGTGATATCGAAAACGGTTGAACCGTCGGAAAATGTTCTTTTTGTAAATGTTTCACCTTCAATAGCAAATGTTATGATTTTATTTGAAAGAGGACCTAAAATATTTGACAGCTTAACGGCCAATATTGCATCAACGCCCTGGACAATGGACAAATCATCAACATCAATGATAGAATCATAATAATAGTCTATACCTTCCGGAATCACATCAAAAATACAATCAACAACACAATAATCCGAAACATCACCCATATTAATATAATCTCCATAAAATGAGGTGCAATCTTTAAATGAGGAATCTTCAATCATTAGATTTTCAGCCTCATTGGCATAAATGGCACCACCCTCATTAGTTGAGGAACAATTTTCAAATTCACAATATCCTATTTTCACTCCACTAACTGAATATAATCGTATTGTTCCGGATGAAACGGAACTGGAATTGATAAACTCGCAATCCTTAATATTGACATTTGCAATTTTATAGCAGTCAACCGCACCACTGTGAATATTTGAGGAACTATTCCAAAATGATGAGTTCAATAAATTGAAATCTTTAGTTTCGCCCATGCATGAGATCGATCCTCCATAATCGGATGATGAATTAACAAAATTACAGTTGGAAAGAGTAATATTTGAACTGTGAGCATTTTTATCATTTTCACCAATATAAACTGATCCTCCCCTTTGGGAATAACAATCAATGAATCTTAAATTATCCATAAATACATTATTGGATGCCTCTACTCTGATAGCTCCACCATATGCTCTTGAATGGCATGCATTAAAATTACAATTGACAATAGTTAAATTGTTTAATGTGTCAAAAGAAAGGGCTCCTCCCTCATTTTGATTGCAGTAACAGTCGGTGAAATTACAATTTTTTATTGTTAAATTTGAGCCTTTTGCATCTAGGACTCCTCCATATGTTTCAGCATAATTATTTATGCAGGTTAAATTTTCCAAAGTAATATTAGATCCATTTTCTATCCTAATTACTGCACCAAAATTGGCAGTGTTTCCTTCAAAATAACAATTAATTACATTATTCTGAGCAACTAATGAAATTGCACCTCCATGACCCTTAGCGGAATTGTTAATAAAACTACAGTTAATTGCATCATTGTCACGTAGGGCACCTCCATAACTGGCAGCATTTCTAACAAAACTACAATTTACAGCAGAACCTCTAGCCATAGCTCCACCAATATATGCATAATTCTCAATAAAAATACAATTTACAGCATAAACATAGTTTGTAGCACCACCCCAACTTTTAGGAGCAGAATTGTTAATAAAAATACAATTCAAAGCATTACCATTATTCATTGCACTACCATAACCATTGTTTGATGCGGAATTATTAATAAAAGTACAGTTCACCGCATTATCGCCCCAATTAAAGAAAATTGCACCACCAGCATAAGCAACATTGTCAACGAAACTGCAATTGAAAGCACCCCCATATAATATAGCTCCACCATAATTTTTAGCATAATTATTAACAAAACGGCAGTTCCATGCATATGTGTCTCTAATAGCTCCGCCACTGCTTCTGGATGAACAATTTAAAAAACTACAATTCCAGGCATTACCACCATACATGGCACCACCATAAGAGGTAACAGTATTGCCAATAAAAGTGCAATTCCAAGCATTTCCATTATAAATAGCACCCCCATTATCATTAGCATAATTATTAACAAAACTGCAGTTTATTGCATCACAATCACAAATGGCACCTCCGTTTTTTCTATAAACTTTATTTCCTACAAATCGACAATCAACAGCAGAACCTCTAAAAATAGCACCTCCGGCAGAATCAGCAGAATTATTGATAAAACTGCAATTCCAAGCATTACCGTTATAAATAACACCCCCAGCATTCTTGGAAACTGAAGAATTAATGAAAGTACAATTCAAGGCATTACCGTTATAAATCGCACCACCATAATTTTTAGCAAAATTATCTACAAACCTAGAGTTTTGTACTGAAGTGTTGAACTCGACATTTGTAGAATAAATAGCACCACCAGTCATTAAAGAGTTACCGTTCTTGAACGTGATATTTTTAAATACCACACCAGATGCTGACACGCTAAACAATCTAACAAGATTATTTCCATCAATTGTCGCATCATTTACACCGACGAATGTTATTGCCTTATTAACCTCAATTGTGCTTTCAATCAGATATGAACCATTAAAAATAATCGTGTCTCCGTTACTTGCCGCATCAACACAGTTTTGAATTTCATTTGAAGTCTTGGGCATATACTCATTAGATAAAAAATCTGTGTTTTCAACTTCAAGATCATCCTCTAGTGATAAATCATCACAATAAATATTATCTGCATAAATTACATGTTCATCAAGGCAACGGTCATTTTCCAATATTGCACTCCCATTAAAATCTGACGTGTCACCAGCACTGACGACACCCATAATCAAAATTGTCAACAACATTACCGTTATCAACATTATGCTTTTTATCTTCACAACTAAACACCCTAAACATGAATCATTTTAAAAATGAATAATGTTATTATATTTTTAAATAGAAAGATAAATATTTAAGCATAAATGAAATTCTTTATAGAACATCTTTTAATGTACAATCTAATATTAATGTAATCCATTTTTGTCATAAATCGGAAAAATTAACAGAACATGAAAAAAATATTATAAAACTGTATATAAATTTTTGATATACAAAAAAATTTAAAATTTTACCAAAAAAGAAAGATTAAAAAAATATTTTAAAAAAAGTAAAAGTCATTCATTCTTGGATTCAAGAAACTCATTTTGAACACGTACAACATCGGCACTGGTGTCTGCCTCACTGTAGGCCTCCAGAAGATCATGGTTCAATTCAAGAAATGTATGGCCCCACTTATACCCGTCCATCATGTCACGTGCCTCATCCTTGAAACGTGTAATGTATAATGTTGCACTTATGGCCTCAACGGTGGACAGTATGCATGGCTTTCCATAGTTTACTGGGTTTGTTGCAATTAAAAAGGGTAATGAGCGATGGTATTTAGATAAAGAAAAGAATTTTTTGGACTTTGACACCTCATTCCATGAACAGTCAAGCCCAACAATTCCCCTTCTTTGCACATAACGGTAATCCTCATATGATACAGCCTTTTCCGCATAGGGATTTAAAACGATTGCACCTGACGGAATCTTGTTGATGTTTTCCACCAGCCTGCATTTTCCCATCTTCGCCAGTTTTATGGCCGTGCACTTTTTCTTGTCGCACTCGTTTGCATGAAAGACTGTAATTCTCATATTATCCTGCTACCTGCTGTAAAGCAGTCTGATTACCTGCTTTGACCTGTTGAATCAATTCCATTTGTTCTGCAAACTGATCCTCGGTCAGTCCAAATTGCTCATATATTTTTGGAACATTATTACTTTTCTTTAAGGTAATGCTTTTAAGTAACGGTTCCACAAAGTCAGTGTATGACTGACCATATGTGTTCAATGTTGCATTTACTTTTGAATCAGCATCGATTATCATATAAATTAAATATCCCTGCTTTTCACCCTGTGACTGGCAGATGATGATGTTCATCGGCTTGTCAGAGGAGTTTGAGTCGTTTCCTTCTACAGCCTGTGAGAAGTATATGTTCCAATCATTGCCATTGAATGACCTGGTTTCAGGATTCATCACACCCTGCAGGTAGTAAATATCCATCAGTGCTTCAGAATCGTCAACGGTAGAAATGTTGTAAGTAATCTTGTTTTCCTTATCCTCATATGAACGCATGTATGATTCATTGTCATCAACGAGTTTTACCTTACCTGCGAAAGTACCTTCCATAAAATCTGTCTTAAATGGAGTGGTTTCACCGGCAGGTCCATTATTATTGTTTAACATTCCAGAAGCAAAAACGCCAACAATGGCGATTACCACAATTACTGCGGCAATGATTATTATATTTTTAGTTTCCATTAAAAGTACTCCATATAATTTAATATAATATATTTTTAGTAAAAAGTCTTTAATATAAGTTTACTTATAATTATTTATATATTAACGAAAATTAGGTCATTTTATGAATAAAAAAATTCAATATCAGATACTGCTTATAATACTAATCGTTATAGTGGTAATCAATCTATCATTCATTATAGGTGAAGTTATAAAAACTCCTGAAAACACCTATAATGTTACAAGCGTTGGAGGTAATGTTAACGGTACGGTTTATAAGATTATTGCAGGAAATGAATCTTCAAACGAAACCGTAGGCATCATTCTAGGAGTTCATCCAAGAGAGCATGAAATCCATGAAGAAGTAAACAAGACAATTTACAACATTACAAATGAAAACAGTTCCCAGAATCTCAACAAAAAATATGTAATATATTACATCAAGACAATAGACAACCTTACTTCCCAAGAAGATACAAGGGCAGCCGGTGAAGAGCTTGCAAACAAGTTCATTGTACCGAATATTGGAAATGACAATCCATTTGTTGTGGTTGACGTTCATGAAATCAATCCGGACTACGAATATTCCAATTTCGTTTTCAGCCTGTCCAACCGTACAGACAAAATCGATTCATATATTCAAAAGTTAAGCAATGACGTTAACCTTGTAGATTTCAATTTTGATGAGGGTACAAGTCCCGAAAAGGTAACTGAACCTATTGCCAAGAAGGGAATCAACACTCTTCTTGTTGAAACTTCAATTACCGATTCAATAGCTCAAAAGCATCAGACCGCAGTAAATCTTGTAAATAGTCTTGACACTTTAAGCCCGTGATATTATGGAAAAAGTACGTGGAATTTTAATAGGAAGAATGCAGCCTGTCCATAACGGACATATGGAAGTTATAAAACAGATTTTATCTGAAGTGGATGAAATCATCATCGGTATCGGCAGTGCACAGCTAAGCCATGAGATAAAGGATCCATTTACTGCAGGTGAGAGGATTGTCATGATGAACCAGGCACTGGCAGACAGCGGCATTGATCCTTCAAGGTATTACATCATACCTATGCAGGACATCAATTTCAATGCAATCTGGGCGGCACATGTAAAAATGCTTACCCCACCATTTTCAATTGTCTATTCAGGAAATCCCCTTGTCAAACAGTTATTTTCAGAGGAAGGCTACGAGGTCAGACAGCCATTATTATATGACCGCTTGCACCTATCCGGAAGTGAAGTGAGACGCAGAATACTGAACGATGAAAACTGGGAGGAACTTGTTCCGAAGGCAACTCAGGAGTTATTGGATGAAATAAACGGAGTTGAAAGATTGAAAAATTTATCAGTAAAGGAAATAAGTGACATATAACAATAGTTATATACAATTAGATACAATATTTACATGGAGATGAAATAATGGTTGTAAGAGTAATCGAAGCAAAAGAAGACAAAGTAACAACTGCAGATTTAATCGCAGAACTTAAAAAAAGTACAAAAGTAGACTATTCCGGTGCAATTTTCACATTTGAAGGAATTGTACGTGGAAAAGAAGAAAACATGAACCTTGAGAAGTTAATTTTAACAACCCCGGACAAGGACAAGACCCAAGCGGAAATTGAAAAAATCGTGGAAAATGCAAAGATCAAATATAACGTTCATGAAATATCCGTTGTTCACTACATCGGAGAGTTCTACACTGGAGACATGTTATTTTTAGTGGCAGTTTTAGGAGCACATCGTGGAGAAACATTGGATGCACTAAAAGAAGTCATTGAAACTGTCAAATATGATGTTGAATTCAAAAAAGAAGAAATATCAAAAGAAGGCACTAAAACCATCTTAGCAGGCGGTTAAATATGAGCTTATTGTTTATATTTAAATTAATTGTTTTATTTTTTATAGTATATGCGGTTATTAAAAACTTAAAAACCCTTTTAAAAGCAGCAATTGTTATATTCGTTGTTTTAATGTTATTAGGATTTATAGGATTTTGAACAACCTCGCCTTGAAGAAGGCGAGGATTCCTAGATTTTTCATGTTTATTTGCTCAATCGTTTATTGAGTGTTTTCTAGGCAATCTCCGGGGTCC
>NZ_CADAJR010000015.1 GCF_902788255.1 uncultured Methanobrevibacter sp. | reverse complement strand
GGACCCCGGAGATTGCCTAGAAAACACTCAATAAACGATTGAGCAAATAAACATGAAAAATCTAGGAATCCTCGCCTTCTTCAAGGCGAGGTTGTTCAATGGACAATGACCTCAAATTCAGCTATAAGTATAAGATTCATGAAAATGTCCTGTTTTCAATACAGGCATTAAATATAATTCATTATCCTTTCAATATAATCAAAGCAAATCTTTCAACTGTTATTTTTTGTGATGGAGCGTTTCATTTCCACCGAGGATATTGAAATAAGATTAGTTTTCAAACTGTGCATATAATTTAATTAACATTAAATCCAAAAATATAATTAATTATTTTTAATGGAGACAACTTATGGCTGATGAAAATGTAAAGCGTATGAGCAAAAACGAGTATTATCTTGCTATTGCCCTTGCTGTGTCAAAAAGAAGCACATGTCTTAAAAGAAGATACGGTGCGGTAATTGTAAACAATGATGAGATTGTAAGTACAGGATATAACGGAAATCCAAGGGGAGAGGAAAACTGCTGTGACAGAGGTGACTGTCAGAGGATGAATCTCCCGTCAAATTCAGGTCAGTACAATGATTGCTTTTCTGTTCACGCCGAACAGAATGCAATGATTAGTGCAAGCCGTAACGAGATGCTTGGATCAACAATATATCTTGCCGGAGAGAAGTTCGATGAGGGTGACTGGGTTGAAATCGATGATGCCGAACCGTGCCCGATATGCTTCAGGATGATTAAAAACTCCGGAATCGATCAAATCGTCAGTCAGAAAGGAATCATGAAGCTTCATGAATGATTGTGTAATCATATCCTATTAGGATGTGATTTTATACTATTTTTTTTTAAATCCAATATCTCACTTTTGCTTTTCCAAACATTAATACAATATTGTGCATAATATAATAATTAATGGGGTAAAAATATGGAAGACCAAAAGACTATAATCATATTGCTATGCGTAATCGTTGCAATTCTTGTTGTTGGTGTTGTAATGTTTTCGCCTTTGATGGCAAAGGAGGATTCAAAGCTCTCAATTGCCGATAAGAATGTCATTGCTGGAGATTCATTGGTGGTCAAGTTGACCGATTCCAATGGAACTGCTATAGCAAACGAGACAGTTAAGATCAAACTCACCGATAAGGACGGAATAACAATCGATGAGGATGTCTCTACAAACTCCAAGGGAAAGGCAAAACTGAAACTTGATGAAAAGGGAAAGTATTCTCTTGAATGCAGTTTCAATGGAAACTCCAAATATGACGGCTGCAGCATTTCAGACAATGTCACAGTCAAAAAGGCAGCCACCAAAAGCATCAGCAAGGAGCAGACATCAACTGCAGTTCACACAAGCAAATACGCTTCTGACGGATCAATCTATCCTGAATATGGTCCGGAAGTAGACCAGCAGGGAATCACACGTGAAGAGGCAATTGCAAGGGATATGCACTATATTGAAATGCAAGTCGATGGTGACAGGCCGGGTGAAATGGTTACCGTAGGAGGATATGTGGCATATGATCCTAAAGCGGGATGTTACCATACATAGGAGGTAGAATATGGAAAACAAAAATATCATAATAATATTGGCCGTAATTGCCGTTATTCTGGCCGTCATTGCAGGAGTGATGTTCATGCAATCAGGTCACGGTAAGGAGGCCAGTAAAATCAAGATTGTAAGTGACAAGTCACAGGATGTTGGAGGAACTCTGAAAATTCAGCTAACTGACATGAACAAGACCGCACTTTCTAAAGAGAAGGTCAAAGTCATAGTTGTCAACAAGAAAGGCAAGGTTGTGGTCAATGAGACAGTCAAAACCGACATGAAGGGTAAGGCAAAGCTTGATTTGGATTTGAAGAAGGGCACATATACCGTTAACGCGACATATGATGGAAATGACAACTACACAGGAAACTCAACTTCTCAGAAACTGACTCTTAAAGAGAAAAAAACTGAAAAGGTTGATGAGGTTGATTTAAGTAAATATCCGGAATATAGTTCTCAATTAGGTCATTATCGGAAAACTGGAATTGCTCAGGATGAATGTGGTGTTGTTGAATTGTCTAACGGTCAGTATGTTGTAATTGCCGGGGATGGACATTACGAATATCTTGGACAGGATTCACAGGGAAATATAAAGATGGGTAATAGGTTGTGATATTAAAGTTAAATAATTTAAGTCTTAAAAAATTAGTTTTAGTGATATGTGGTGAATAACCAAATATCACTTTTTTGTTTTTAATTTAATTATATTGGATTTCCGGCATTATCATAGCCTGCTTCATCCATATCGATGTATCCGTTTTCTCCGACATGGTAGTCAACCATACCATATTTGTTAAGCATATAGTCGTCAACTTCGCTCTGGCTGTACATTGGAGTTCCATCTGACTTGTATGCATATGCGGTTGGCTGTGAATTGCTTGATTCACTGGATGTTGGTGTGCTGGTGTCTGCTGAAACAGCGGTGGTAGTGGTTGTTCCCAGTTTCCAGTTGACACTTTTAATGATATTGGTCATTTCCTGTTCATCAATTCCGATAAGTATTATGGTTTGATTTACTGTAGTGTTATGTTTTATGCCCACATACACTTCTTTAATTTTGTTTTCATCATATCCCTGACCTAACTGATCGCCCAATTCCATAATGCTTTTCTTGTCAAGTTTGTATAAACCATTATCCTGCATTTCACCTTTATTTACGATGAGATCAGATAGAATTTTTGATGCCAATGCTCCAGCAAGATTGTTGTTGTCTATGCCGATAATTGTTGTATTTTTACCTGTTTGGTAAGTTGAACTGAAATTATCGTGACTTGTGAGATTTGTATCTGCTGATACTTCAATTGTGGTTCCGTTTTCAAATAATTCAACTGTTTTTGATGGTTCTTTTAATAGGGTGCCCATGATTGCTGCACCTAAAACAATTATTATGCCTATCAAGGCTACAATTATAATTTTTTGCTTATTTTCCATATTGTCACCTTATGTTTATATTTTGTAAGATAGAATATATACAATTTATTAACATTAACAAATCGAAAATAATTTTTCATGATTTTAAAATTAGTTTAAATGGTTTTAGGTTTGAAAAATAGTTAAGTGTAATCAATATCAATTGCAGAATAAAATCCTGCAATTTCCCAAGATATTGATATTATCCAACTAAACATTGGTCAATTAAGTTATCACCTAATTGTGGAGGTTTAACCTCTGTTTAATTATTAACTGTTAATGGTATATAAATATTTGCAAATAGATAGGGTGTGCTTTAAACAAGGGGAGAACACCGAAACTGGGATATTTCGAAAGAAACCTTAGATAAAATTAGATTACAATCTATTTGCGGGTGATAATTGAGAAATCATTACTTTTATATAAATATGTATAAAAGTACTATTAAGCAGATTGTATCAATTATTTGAGTTAAATCTACTGTAATAGTTATGGAAACTTCAGATTCCATAAATTGTTCCTCCAATATTTAGTTGGATTGAATCGGCACAAATCATTAAGTTATTTCTAAAATAAACGTTAAAATTAACTTTCATATGATTTCTCCTAATTCAAGAGTTCTCATTAATTATATAATTAAATTTACATTCTATATAAACTTTTTTAAGCTTAAATAATTATTTAATTATAAGTTCAAGTCAATATTGGCCTTAACTTGTAAAATTAACATTAAATAATATCCTAATGTATAATGGTTTAAATTTAAACAAAATTTAAATGGTGAATGGTAAGAGAGTTGTAAATTCTCTTAAAATATTATTTGTCTGATGTAGCAGATCTGAGCTTTAAATTCTGTCAAATCATGGGGATTTTTTTCTGTTATTGTCTTATGAAATCTCCCTTAGGCCTTGCTTCTATTCCAAGTCTTTTATACATTGCCCTTGTTTTAGGGTTTGACTCTATTGCAAGGTATTTGTCGGGTTCTTCTCCATGCTTAGGCAAAACCTCCTTTTTCATCCAGTATTCCTTAAGCTCATGAGGACGCTTGCCGAAGTTCCAGTAGGATTCAGCGATTTTCAAATCGGTGTTTTCACTGATGTGTTTTAGGGAATCCTCGGAAGTGTAATCAGGACTTGCTGTAATCAGAATGACATAATTGTCCTTGATTAATTCAACCAGTTCTTTTTCATATTTTCTCTTGTTGATTTTGGCAGGATATTTCTCATACCGAATTGACCATGAATTGCTGATTAGTGTGTAGTTTAAGTCCAGAAGAATGATTTTATCTTTTGGAATTGGAATTTTGGAGCTTATGATTTCATCCTTTTCTTCACTGTAGATTAACTTTTGACCGCAGTTGAGACAGTATTCCTCTGCGGAATCGTTTTTTGTTTCACATGCCGGACATATATTATATGTCATTTTTACACCTTTTGGTTATATGACTGCTTGAATAAATCCAGGAAATATTCGTAATCATCATCAGATTCATATTTCAGGTTATAATTAGCGTTTCCAGTGTGAGGTTTATCGGTAATGTCAGTTGCCTTGTCTGCATTTTCAAGATTATTGGCATAAAAGAATATGGTGAAACCTGATTTTAAGAATTTCACTACACAGACAAGTTTGCCGTTTGCCCTAAATGAGAATTGATCGACCTGAAAATTAAGTTCAACATCGCTGAACTCGTTTAATATATTGTCTTTCAGGTTAAAGTATAATTCCTTCATATATTCAGTTTTATCTTGTAATAATTGTTCTTCTGAATGTTTAAGGTCTTCTAAATTGATATTTATACTTTTAATCTCATTTGTTTTAAGGTTTTCATAGCTTACTTCACCATCGCTGAACAATGTTATTTTCCACAATTCAAAATTGTCTTTGGCCTCTTTTATTTGCTCATCACTGAATTTTGGTCCGATAATCATTACCTTGACATTATCAAAATCAACATCCTTTTTATTGTCCAGACGATTTAAAAAGTATTCGGGATTTTCCTGAAGCAAATCATAGTATTCCTGTGCCTGATTTAGTACATTCGCATTGAATTCATTTTTATATTCGATTATTACAAATGAATTGGCATCATTGTCAAAAGCCAGGTTATCCAATCTCAAATCATTCAGCTGAATTTCTGATGCAACAAATTCGAGACTGAACAATTCATCTAAGAAGTCTTGTGTTAATGTGTGAAGAATAAATTCACTTTTAAATGGTATTTCGGTTTTCATGAGGATAGTTATGTAAATGATGATATTTATACACAACTTATATTACAATGTTTTGAAAATAGTATAAATTAGTGGTGATTAACTTGATTGAAATAGATGAAATGCCAAAAAGTTGGACACAGGATCAAATAAAAATCTATGAAATTTACTCAAATCTTGCCGATAGTGATAATAAAGAAGCAATTAAAGAATTTGAAAATTTAATAAACAAATGGCTTGATGAAAGTCAATTGAAAATAGTTTCATGGAACTGTAATGGTAAATTCAGGGAAAAATTCAATGAAATAATTGATCTTGAAGCTGATATCTATGTTATTCAGGAATGTGAAGATCCTGCACAATCAACTGAAGAGGAATACAAGGAATTTGCAGGGGACAATTATTTCTGGACAGGAAACTTGCACTATAAGGGTCTTGGAATATTTGCAAAAGATGATGTAAAACTTGAAAGGATTGAGGATAATGGTGAGTTTCAACATTTCATTCCTGTCCGTGTAAATGATGAGTTTAATTTGCTTGGGGTTTGGGCAATGTCAAAGTATGTTGAAATGATTCACGACTACTTCGATGCAAATGAGGAGTTATTTGACGAAAATCTTGTTATGTGTGGTGACTTTAACAGTAATGTGAGGTTCAATGGACATCACCCAAAAGCAAAAAACCATACTGTATTGGATGAAAAACTTGTAAGTAAAGGTTTAAAGAGTGTTTATCATGAAATAACCGATGATGAACAAGGTTGTGAAAAATCAAAAACATTTTTCCAGGCAAGACATCTGAACAATCCGTTCCACTTGGATTTTGTTTATGCTGCTGAAAATGTGGTAAAAGACTTTGAAATACTAGACCATTACAGATGGGTTACTGTTAGTGACCATTTGCCACTTGTATTTAAGATTTAAATTATTAAAAGTGTTTTGAGTTAATGGCAAGGTGAAAAAAATGGGAATCTGTCCAAATTGCGGAAGCTGGGTTGATGAAGGAGACATCTGCATGAACTGTGGAGGCAGCGGAAGCTACAGTTCTGATAATGATGGCTGGGATTCAGGTTATGAACCCTCATACAGGCCAAGGAAAACTCCTGCAGACAGGCTGGGAGAGGAGGCCTGGGATTTGTACATGGATTTCAGGGACACGGAAGCACTCAGCGTCATTAATGAAGCTTTGGAATACGATGACAGACATCCGAACAACTGGAACAGAAAGGCCATCATCCTGGAGAGTCTCAAAAGGTTTGGTGAGTCTGAAAGATGCTACAATCGCTCATTGGAGTTGAGACGCTCCAGCAAGGTGTCGGACAACAAGGCAAGAATGCTATATGACTGGGCTTGTGAACTGCTTGAAAAGTCAAAGAAAATGTGCAACGGATTGTCAAAACTCGATGAGGCATCAGATACCATAACAAGGGCTATTGATGCACTTCCGGAACGGGGCAGTGAAGAGGATATCAAAAAATATCTCGGGCTGAGGGATTCAATCAATTTCAACAGGGATTACCAAAAGAAATTCTTTGCAAGCGTCAGGATCGTCGGTGAAAATGACATTGAAAAGCTCTTTACCATAACTGGAATTAAACATTATGGAAAAACCGATTTATATTACCATACTCCATTAAAGCTTGTCCGGGAACCAGAAAATGAATTTGACAATGATGCAATTGCAGTATATATGGACGATAAAAAAATAGGTTATGTTGCAAACAACATCTCCACTGCATATGAGGGCACCTCCTTGGCTTCACAACTCAAAGATAAGGTTCAAAAAGAGGCAAAGGCGGAGTATCTGATATATCTTGACAGATATGCAGAAATACAGTTCCATATCGGAAGGTTGATCGAATAACGTTAAACAGCTATTTTTCACTTATCTTTTCCAATAACTTTATGATTGTATTGTTCTGTTCGATTAGTTGCTTGTTCTGTTCTATAAGGATGTCCAGTTTGATTGTCTGGCTTGCAAGAAATCTTCCGTTAATCTTATCCAGCCTTGATATTCCCATTGTAACATATGACTTGTATACTCTGTCGGCCAGTTCTGCTTCCTGTGTGTATTGTGATATCTTTTTGTTTACAAGCTGAACATCCAATGATCCGATTTCTGATTCAACGGTTGGTATCACGGAAGGGTTGACTTCAACAAGATTTTTATCTTCAATCAGTTCAGTTCCACAGTCTATACAAAATTTGTTTCCTTTATTATAGGTCTTGTTGCACTTTGGACATTTCATGGTATCACTATTTATATATATTTTTATAACATATTATAAAATATGTTTTGTAAAAATTGTGGAAAGGAAATACCTGATGGTGCGACATTCTGTCCTCATTGTGGTGTTGAAAATCAAGAAAAGGCGTCTCCAAATAATAATTCTGGTCTTCTTAAAAAGGATAAGGACATGATTCTTGCATTAATCATATCCTTTATTTTCACAGGTTTGGGTGTTGCATATGCTGGAAACAAGAAGAAAGGGATAATCCTTTTTGTTTTAGGAATCATATTTGCCATTTTGGGAATGGGAATTTTTTCAGTAATAGCATTTCTGATTTGGGCATATGGACTTTATGCAACATACAATGAGGTTAAAATAGCCAATGGTGAAAGCAATCCCAATTTAATTGAAGACTTTAAAACTTGGGATTCATCCAAAAAGATTGGTGCAGTAGTTGCAGTAGTGATAATTCTTTTGATAGTAATAGCAGGTTCAATGTCAGCATTCTCTCCGAAAACATCTACTTCAGATTATACAAATGATGATTATACCTCAAAGGATAATTTGAATAGCAATAGCGTTTCATCCAGTTCCGGCAGTGGTGATAGCAGCTATTCATCATCATCCAACGGTCATGATGTGTCTTCACACTATGAGGGGGAGTACGGATCATCTGACTTGGAGGGAACAGTGAATGATGATGGAAGTGTTGATGCTCATGAGACCGGACATACTGATTATGGAGATTATGAAATAAATTCTCATATGGACAGTGACGGACATATTCATGGAACCGTTGATGTTGGTGGAAAGACATATTATGTAGAAAATTAGGTGATAACATGGTGAAATGTCAAAATTGTGGCAGTGAAGTAGTAGATGGGGCTCAATTCTGTGCCCAATGTGGTAGTGAAATAGTAGTTGAAGAAAACAAGGCAAATGTGTGTCCTGAATGTGGCAGTGAAGTGGCAGAGAAAATGAAATTCTGTCAAAACTGCGGATGTGAACTCAACAAGGACGAATCCGGAGAGGCAAAGACAAAGTTCTGTGCAAAGTGTGGCCATGAAATCGATGCAGGTCTCAAGTTCTGTCCGGAATGCGGAACTCCAACATCAGGTGTGACTCCGCCAAGCAACACTCAGGTAGTCGTCAGGTACGAAAAGAGTGCAGGTCTTGCGGCGGTGCTGTCATTTCTTATAATCGGTCTGGGTCAGGTGTATCTGGGCTTGACCAAAAAGGGAATCATACTCTTTGTTCTGGCAATTATTTCAGGAATTCTGATGCTGATATTTGTCGGATTCATATTGTGGCTTCTGGTTTGGGGTTATGCGATATATGACGCGTACAATTCAGCCGAAAAAATCAACAATGGAATTGAAGTCGAAGACACTCTTGATTTCAACAATCTCTTTTAGATTAATTAGGTTATGTTTATCATAACCTTTTTTTTAAACTCATGGTTGGAATTCAGTCAACTGCGTTGTATTTTTTGTTCAGTATTCCTCTCCAAGCCATCCCTGATTGATGTCGGGATATCCGCATTCCCCACAGTATCCGTCAAAGTATGGTGCGCCGCATGATGGACATTCGCTGTATGCATGGTTGGCGTAATGGGTGTTTCTTTGGGTTGTGTTGGTTGTTTTTCTTTTTGTTGTTGTGCTTTTGGAAGAGTCTCCGTCGCTGGCACAGCAGCATGCAATGACAACAATGAAAAAGAATAATGCAATAATCCAGTCTATCATGTTCATTCTCCTTCAAGTGGATATGTAAATGTTATAACTAATAGTATATATATGGTGTGGCTAATGTGATTAAAGATGGGGGAAATAATCATATCAAAATGAGTTTGGGAGGAAAATATTCAGAACAGGCCATTTCAACAAATGATCGCTCTGTATAATAAGTTGATGTTTCACCCTGTCAGAATGAAACATCAGGTGTTTTTTTATATGTTGCTCGAGTAATGTCAGCATCAACGCTTTTTCTTTTAATTTAATGAAGTCTGTCTTCAAATATTATCTATGAGATATTTCTCCTGTAAACCATAACATTTATATAATCCAAATACAAACAATTTATTAACAAAGTTTATTATTAATTTGTGTGTAACTTTGAAATTCAACTTTCACCAAACACCAGTTTTAGTGATTGTCGAAATAACCAGTTTCGGTGATAACATGGACTTGAAAGATTTAATTGAAAAATGTGACGAAGTGTATTATGCAGGTGACTACAGGGCTCTTGTAAAGGTGTGCGATGAAATTTTGGCTATTGATTCCAAAAACCCTGGTGCAATAGGATACAAGGGTGTAGCATACATATTCCTGAACCAGCCTGAAAAGGCAATCGAGATACTTGAGAAGGGTATGGAACTCTATCCCAAAAACTATTACATCAAAAACAACCTTTCAATGGCCTACTATGACATAGGGGAGTATGAAAAGTCCCTTGAAATCTCAGAAGAAGGGTTGAAGATTAAAAGTTTTGACTGGCTTTATGAAAACAAGATCAAGGCACTGCTCAAGCTTGACAGGATTGAGGAGGCAGAGGAGTGCTGGCAAAATTCAATCTTGCATGAGGATTTCACTGACCTTCTCATTGAGGCTGAAAAATATGAGGAGGCATTGAAATACTGTTTTGAAGAGGACTATGATGAGTGCAATGAGATAATTGACAAGGTCAAGGAGATCAATCCCCTTAAGGCAGGTGGGTTTTACATCTCATGGATTGATGCAATCAGGTCCTTCACAAGCATCGAATCATGTCCCGACTGTGGAGGCAGACTCCTTCCAATTGTATACGGATATCCTCCAACAGAACTGCTCGAACAGGCAGACCGTGAAGAGATCTTTTTGGGAGGGTGTGTTATTCCTCCAAATCCTGCCAATTACCACTGCATCGACTGTAGTCATGAGTTTGACCTTGGATGCAATGGTGTGGAAATTGAATTTGGTGATTTCCATGACTACACTGAATACAAAATCAAGGAGCTCACAGGATGCTTAAGAAACGATACAATGCTGTTCATAAGATCTGCTGATAAACTTAAGGATGACCTGAAGGGTATTGATGATATAGAATTCTATTTATTCATCAACCGGCTCACTAACCTTGGGTATCTCACATCACCACGTGAGGGATACGTTGCCCTTTCAGGTTTTGAGGATTTGAAGGTGGCGAAGGAATACTGTGATGAGGACAAATTCGCCGCTCCGAGATGGCTTGTATATCCCCAGCTTTCAATGGGAACCATAGGATGGAGAATGGGATACGGTGAAAACTATGTGATGAACGAACCGTATCACACTGAAGAGTTCAAAAGACTCTTCCCAATGCCAAAAAACTGGGAATTTTTCAGGAAAAGATCCGTTAAGGGACCTTATCCTCCACTCGGATTTTTCTGGAGTGAGGACGGAAAGCCGAAATATCCAAAAATCGACAGGGGAACTGAGGTGAATGATTTCATAACACTTGAGGATGAAAAGAAATTCACTTCTGACACCTTCAGCTTTTCCTCAATCGAGCATGCAGTTAGTCTTTCAAAGGCACTCTACTTTGAAAGGTACCATGACAAGAAAGTGGACTTGAAGGCACTTGAGGATTTGGAATATAATCTGGAAGAGGAAAAAATCTGGGATGACTTCGAATATACAGTCCTTTTGAATGCAAGCTACTATAAAATCATGCAGGATGAGGAATTAACCCAAAAGCTTCTTTCTACTGGTGATGAGCCTCTCCTTTACGTTTCAGATGACTGCGAAAACCTCTTTGGAAGGGCGCTTATGGAGCTTAGGGATGAGATAAGAAGGCTTACCCAAAACATTGACAGAATCGACTGGGAATTTACAGAATATTTGAAGCATGTGCCGTGGATGTGATATGATGGATCAATTTGAAAGGGAACTTATGGATAAATGCAGCAGGTTTGGGAATTATTCCTCAATCGAGGAATATGTTGATGATATCGTGGCCTGCTTGAAGACATTCTGCAGATACAGTGAAGGTGAAGCAAGGGATTTTGTCAAATTTGAGAGGGATATGGTTAAAAGGATGTATGATGCCAGATATCCTGCATACGATTTGGCAATGGACTATTATCCAATATGCGGATAAGGTGGTAATATGGGAAAATATCCAATGACCTATGAGGAATATGAAAAAAGGGTGATATTCTTATTTCTAAAAGTATATCCTGAAGATAAACAGGAAATGATGGTTGACAGGTTAAATAAACTGCTGGAAGATGATCCCAAATTCATTGATGGATTGTATGGGGAGTCATGCTTCAGATATGATAGGCAGGATTTGTATGGTGAAACCTGTAAAAAAGTATTTGAAGATCAGCTATTGGAATCCATACCGGTTAATACATTGCATATGGTGTTGGGAGGAAATTTCTAGAAAATAGGATAAATATTAGAGGAAGATAATTAATGACAAAAAAATACCCATTAACCTATGAAGAATATGAAAAAAAGTAACAGAGTTATTCCTAAAACTATACTCTCAAGACAAACAAGACATGGGTATGGAAAGATTAAATGAATTACTGGATGAAGACTCTCAATTTATATTACTTGTCCCATTTTCAAATAGAAATTGTTATCATATTGTTAATACAAAATATAATATGTGGTGATATTTTGGATAACATAGATGATTTGAAAAAGCAAGTGCAGGTGGACAATTCAGCACTTGAGGAAATGCTTGAAGGTGAATTGACACCAGAAAATCAGATTGAATTTCTAAAGGCATTGAAGGACTCATATCTCTATTTGCCGGTGTCATTTTCCGATTCCATGTTTGAGGGAATTGAGGATTCAAAACCCGGTGACGTATTCGAGACAACCGGCGAGGAAGGATTCAACATTAATTATGTAAGTGACGCTCAGGGAAGAAGGGCAGTTCCCCTTTTTACAAGCGAGGATATGATGAAGAAGGCCGGTATCACCTCATCCGTTATGGTGATGGACCCGTCAGGCATTGCGGATATGATCAAGGACTCCGACAGGTATGTGGCGGTTACAATCAATCCCCTTACCGAACATGAAATGGGTCTTCCTTTCGAGGCGTTTGTCGGAATATTTGCTGAACCTACCGAAGAGGAAAAGCAGTTTCAGGAAGCGCTGAGTGAAATGCTGGAAGCCTTGGCAAAGAATTCATACACTCTTGAGGAGGATATGGCCTTTGTGATGAGGGATGACGAGATTACGTTAAAGGACCATGCGCAGAATGGTGTCTTTGTCGTTAACATGCCTCTTTTTGTTTCAAGGGATAAGGATTTCAGGAAAGGCCTGAAGTATACGAATATTCTGCTTTTTGATGCGGGCAAAAAGGTTCTTCCTTTAGGTGGTGTTGGAAAGGATGAATATGATACTGTTGTAGCTCCCGGAAGCGAGTTCGTACTTGTTGAGGAGATTGATGAGGTTACATCCGTCTGGAGATGCGGCGAACAGCCGTTTTACGATGAGCTCTAGGTGAGATTGTGGAAAATCAGAAAATAATCATTGCTCTTTTGTGTGTAATCGTGGCAATACTTGCCGTTGGCCTTATAATGTTTTCTCCGCTAACCGCAAAGGAGAACACCTCTCTTGAGGTTCCGGATAAGGAAATTAATGTCGGTGATTCGCTGGCGGTAAAGCTCACTGACAGTAAGGGAAACCCGATTTCCAACGCAACCGTGAATGTCAGATTTACGGACAAGGACGGAACAGTCATTGATGAGGATGTGACTACCAATTCGAAGGGTGTTGCCAAACTGAAGATGGATGATGAGGGCAAATATTGCCTCAATTGCAGCTTTAAAGGTGACGGTCATTATTCCCCAAGTGAAATCTCAACCAATGTCACGGTCAAAACCGTCAAGACCGAGGTTGTGAGTGCAGCTGAAAAGTCACCGTCACAGAGTTCTGAAAGGGAGGAATATAAGATAACTCCCGATGGATGGGACCCTAAAGAGCATGAGGTTTCACGTGAAAAGCTTGATAACGGATATGAAAGGGTAAATTATGATGATGGCTATATGAGAGTCGTCGATAAGGATGGAAATATAATAACTCATGGATGGTAAATTTAGTGAGGTTTTTAGAATGGAAAACAGGAATATAATTATAATATTGGTTGTAATAATTGCAATTCTTGCGATTGCAATTGGAGCGGTTCTTTTTAGTTCTCATTTTCAAAAGGATCCCTCAGTATTAAAGGTAACCAGTGGCCAGTCACAGAATGAAGGCGGAAAGATTTCAGTGATTTTGACAGACTTAAGTGAAAATCCGATTTCAAAAGAGATTGTGAACATTAAAGTCACCAACAGTAAGGGCAAGGTCGTTGTTGATGACGTTGTCAAAACCGATGGTAACGGTAAGGCAAAGCTTGACATGGACCTGAAAAAGGGCAAATATGATGTTGTTGTCTCTTTCGCTGGAAACGATAAGTATGCTGCTGACAATGCAACACAGGAACTGACAATCAAGGAAAAAGAGGTAGCTGCTGAAACCCAATCCTCCTCTGAGCCACAGCGTACAGCATATGCATACAAGTCAGACGGTACTCCTATGTACAGTCAGGCTGAGGTGGACAGTTATATGTACAACAAATATGGTTCAGTCAACTATCACCTTCAGGACAACGGTTATGTCAACCTTGATGAGCCTGGTTTTGATGACAAAGGAAACTATGTAGGTTATTATTAGATTTTTTTAGAGGGGGTGCTTTGCACCCTTGATATCTTTTTTTAGTTATATTTATTATATTGCTGAAACACCTGCAGAGGAGTTCGTTCCGGCTGTTAGTGAAGTTGTTTAGTGAATGGATAACCATCCATTCATTTTTCTTTTTTTTTAAAAAAATTAGGGTAATTTTTGTTGATGTGAGGTCATCACAGTGTGGAAGTGTGATGGCTTTGGTTGGGTGGTTAGATGTTTTCCAGAATTTTCAATCCCAATTCTGTGTTTTTGTATAATCTGCCCTTTCGCGCATCCTCATTTAAGCAGACTACAATTTTATTGTCCTTTAAACTCTTTAGGACATTTGATACATGATTTGTTCGCAAACCAACTTCTTTTGCGATTTTTGAGGGTGTCTTCATTGAGTTTCCAAGGCATCTGATGATGTTTTGACGATATTCAGATGCCATTATATAGCCTATCATTTTAAAAAGTTCGTTTTCATCCATAATTATTCTTTGTAAAACATTAAATACATTTGTGTATATAACTTATCAATTGTTTGTGCATCTTTGTGTACAGTTTAATAGTATTTTGAATTATTTAGGTGACATTCGTGTTATTCTTGTAAAGTTTAGTATTCGTCTTGAAAATATATGCACAACTTATATTATCCTATTTCGATAGATATATGAACTGACAGATAAGACTTTTGAATTGGAATCCGTGAAATTTTTTCTAAAGGGAGATTTTTAATGACTGACTATTGATTGTTTACCATAACTCATCCGGCAGCCCGAAGGATTTATTGGAGCTTTCGAAACAAAAGCTCACATTCAGCGAGGTCATAACCATATATTCATTCATTGAAAGGGCCGACCACCATTCAGGTGACAATTTATCCTCCGAAAGGTGTATGAATGACGGCACCTTTGAAAACCTTAAAAAGAGAATTGATGAGATAAAGGATGAAATGTAGTGTGATTCTTTTATCAATTTTTTTGAATTTTGCCTAATTCATTTCAGTACTTTGAAACTTAAATACTATTTTCACACATCATTGATTCATTCTGATTTATCATTAATCACTTTCTGTAATATTTCAATAAGTTCATGTAGATGAGATGAAATGATTTGGAAAAAATATATGACTTAATTACCTTTATAGAATGTATTTTTTCATCTCTAACTGATTGCAATGCGCCTAATCACTAAAGATGTAGTTAAATTTAAATATTTTAATCAAGTTAATAAAGTAAAGGGGTAGTGTTAGTGTGGAAGATGAAACATTAAGGAAATATGGATTTATTATCATTAGCTCATACAGGGTAAAAACAATAAAGGCACTCAAGGATGAAACCAAGATTCCGTCTCAAATTGCAAGGGATACCGGAATCAGGACAAACCACATCTCAAAGGTTCTTCGTGAACTTAAGGACACTGGTGTTGTTGAATGCATCAATGAGGACCAGAAAAAGGGAAGATTATACAGACTGACTCCTGAGGGCGATGAAATCGCAGACATCTTAAAATAGATTTTTTTTAAACTTTTGGAAAATTATTATTAACATGTAGTACATATCATTAGATATGGAATTTAGGGAAATGGAAACTGTAGAATACTTCAGGAAATTCAACTATCGTGACCTGGCGATATTTTTGATACCTGTTATAGTGTTTTCCATTTATCTATTTATATTCAATCCGGGCATTGCAACAACAGACACCTTCAACCAGTTTCACCAGATTGCATCCGGCGCATTTACAAACTGGCATCCGTTTTTCCATACGTTCATTGAGATGATGTGTCTGAGCGTTTATCCGAGCACCATTTCAATTTGTGTCTTTCAGATTTCAGTGTTTTCTGTGATGTGGGCCGTAATCTGTAAATACTTCAGGGACGATGACGGGAATGTCTTTAAATGGCAGGTGATCTTTTCTCTAATTGTCTGTGTGATTCCGATAAACGGACTATATTCAATAACCATGTGGAAGGACATACTCTTCAGCTACTGCATGATGTTTCTGTGTTTTTTAATCATGGTGATGATTGACCGGAAAGGCAATGTTGATTTGAAGTTCATTGTATTGCTTTCTTTGATTATGGCCTTTGTCTCACAGCTCAGGGGAAACGGATTTTATGTTGTTCTGGTTTGCATAGTCGTCTATATGGCCTATCTTATCTTGAAAAGGAACGTGAAGATGGGTGTTGCTTTAACTATTTTAACCGTGACATTCATTCTTTTGATTTCATCACTGAATGTTGCATATGAGGTTTCAGACAATGAAAAGGATGCATTTGCAACCAAACTTGCCCATATGCTTGCCGACTATGACCTGAACCTTGACATTGAGGATGGCGACAGGCAGAAGATTCACACACTCATCAATCCCGACAAGATCAACGAATCATACAGAAAAACGAATACCGACCCGATTTTTGCAATTACGGACTACAAGGAGTTTGAGGCCAACAGGTCCACCTATGTGGACCTTGCCGTGAAATATTCACTTCGCGACCCTCTCCACTGCATGCAGTATCTCTTTGAATCCTCACCGATGGTGTGGAACATCTTCAAGGACGGCTGGAACGGAAGGCCGTATTACATGAGCGCCGACCACGACAGGCTTCAGAGCGATTTCAACTACTATTATGGGGCCCATAAGTATAATGTGACACAGCCATATGAAAACCTTTCATATGCAAACTGGGGAACTCCGGCATTTGACGCCTTGAATAATCTGGCGCTGGGTATAGAGACAAGCGTGTTCGACACCTTCCTGAACAGTCCGGCACTCTACATGTACATTTCAATAATCCTTCTGATACTGATGCATGCGCTGACCCGTTCGAAGGAAGTTTATCTGATGTATGTTCCGAACCTTTTGAATATTGTCATTGTGTTCTTTTCAACACCTATACAGGATTATAGATATTTGTATGCAAATCTGCTTGTTTGCTATCTTCTGGTGATAATCTGGATGGGATTAAGTAAAGGTTCTGGTGAATCTGTTCTTTCAAGAGGATTTTTCAAACGTATATTAAACAAATGATGATTTTATTTCATCGTAATCTTTTTTTTTAAAATGAACATATTTTAATTTTATTTAAATATTTACAAATTATTTCTAATTTAAACATAACTTAAATATAAAATTATATATACTTTAAAAATTATATAGTTATTTATATAATAATTAATGAGAAAATAATGAATAAACATTTAAAGCATGCTATGTTTGGTCTTAAAAAACCAGTTACAAAAGTAGAATTAAAATCTACTATTGTGGGCCTTTAAATGAAGAAAATTATTCAAGTTAATAGTTAAAAATCAATAAATGTTGATATAAGACAGTCAACAGGTTTTTTGGGGTTTGTAGATTTTATGTTATTTTCAGGTTTTGCCTGTAATTTATATTAAAAGACATCGCTCCTTGATAAATACAACTGTCATCTAACATTTGTTGGTCACGAATTTAATCGGGAGGGATAAAAATGAAATTAAATCAAATTTTAATAATTATTGTAAGTATATTTATTATTGCATTAGCAATTAACGCTGTCAATGCTGCTCAAATTGATAGTGATGCATCTGAAGTACTTACTGTATCAAATAATGATGATATCATTTCATCTGCGGATAATGATGTTTACACATCCTCTGGAACAACCCATACTTATAAAGTAAAGGGAAAAAGTGTTTATATTAAAGATTATAATCCTAAATATAAATTATCTAAAAAGGCTAAAAAACAAATAAACAGTGTTAAAAAAGCTCCTAAAAAGACTTATAAATTAATTATTGATCATGATACATATAAGGATTTAAGATTTGCCAAAAAAAATAAATTCAGTGATTTTTATACATTTGATACTAATTATAAGTGTAAAGTACTTAAACCAGTATTAAAATCTAAAACCGTTAAAAAAACTATTGTAAATAAGAAATACACCAATCCTCAGAAGTATTCCAGGGATTATAGTAGATATTTTAACAAATACAGTTCTGATAAATATAATATGAAAGTTAAGTTTCATTATTATAAAGGAACTAATACTATTAAATATGCAACAATCAAGGTAACAAAAAAAGTAAAACAAACAAAAATAATCAAATTTAAAACAGTTTATACAAAGGTTAAAGCTGAAATTGGTTATGCCGCTCATAATGGTCAATTAAGTAAAGGAAACCATTTATTCTTTATAGGAAATATATTCGGCTATGATTTTACTCATTATGTCGCCAGTAAACATAATTTTAGTATTTAATTTATCATAAGAAATTAAAGAGTGATAAAATGGAAAATAAGCAAATTATCATAATTTTAATAGCTATAATTATTGTTCTTGCAGCCGCCGGGTTCATGCTTTTAAATCATTCAAATGCTAAGAATCCTACTGAAATAAAGATCACAAGTGACAAGTCACAGTATGAAGGTGGTAAGCTGTCAGTCAAGCTGACTGACATGAACGGTACAGGAATTTCCAAAGAGATTGTAAACATTACAGTCACAGACAAGAAGGGTAAAGTTGTTGTGGATGATGTCGTAAAGACCAACTCAAAGGGTAAGGCCAGTCTTGATTTGGATTTGAAGAAAGGAAAGTATACCGTAAATGTCACATATGGCGGTAATGAAAACTACACTGGAAACAACACCAATCAGAAATTGACTATTAAGGAAGAGGTCGTTGAACCTGAACCTGCAGTAACATCTTCTGCTGAGAGCTCTTCAAGTGCAAGTGATAATTCCTTTGACCATGCACCGAGGGATGGAGTTGATTATGACTCTTCAAAGATGTCTTATCAGGAATATGAATCAAAAATTAAAAATAATCCTAATGGACATTATGACATGGCCGGAAATTATTATGCTCCGGGTCAGGGTCAATAAATCAAAATAACAATGTAGATGCTATTGCATCTACAGCTTTTTTTTCAAATGATTGGTATATCATTATTTTGACTAATTTTATATATCATATTTTTTGATGAACATTTTTTAGTTTTATTTAAAATTTATAACTTTTTTTTAATGTAAAATTAATTTAAATATAAAATTATATATACTTTAAAAAATATATAGTTATTTAGAAAATAATTTAACAAAACATGGTGGAATTATGAAGAAAATAACTAAAATTACAATCGCCCTTCTTGCAATCTTCGTGATTGGAATGACGATTAGCATGGCTTTTGCAGACCCGGTATCAGCCGCCAAATATAAAGGGAAAAAGTCAATAACCGTTAAGGTTAAGGACGGTAAAAAGACAATTAAAATAAAATGCAGATATAAAAGCGGATATGGTGGCAGTTATCATGGTCAAAAGGGAAAATATATAGTTGATGTTTGGAAAGGACCGAAACAAAGTCCAATTTATAATGGATGGAATACTCAGGCAAAAAACCTTAAAACACATAAGGCATGCAATATGCTAGGCCATAAGAAACCAGTTACAACATTAAAATTAAGGTATTACGTTTAGTTTTTTCAATAAATATAATCTCCAATTATACGCAATGATATTCCTGATGCTTAAACGTTAGGGAATATTATTTTTAGATTTGAATGGGGACATTTGCCCCATTCACAACTTTTTTTTAGATTTTTCCCATAAAGCAATATTCTACCTTAACAAACAGTTTGTGAAGGTTTTTCATTTAAAGTAAATAAATATAATGTATTAACAAGATATACAATATTAAGGTGAATATCAAATGGAAAATAAGAATATAATCATAATATTGCTTATAGTCGTTGTGATTCTTGCGGCAGTTCTTGGCTTCATGTTCTTAAATAAAACAAATCCCAAGGATTCTACTAAAATAAAGATTACAAGTGACAAGTCACAGTATGAGGACAGTGCCGAATTGTCAATTAAACTAACTGATATGAACGGAACTGCACTTTCAAAGGAAATAGTGAATATTACAATAACCGATAAGAAAGGCAAGGTTGTTGCGGATGATGTTGTTAAAACCAATTCCAAGGGTAATGCCAAACTTGATTTGAACTTGAAGAAGGGCAAATATAGTGTCAATGTTACCTATGACGGAAATGAAAACTTCACTGCAAATCACTCCTCTCAAAATTTAACCATTAAGGAGGAAGCCTCCACTTCGGAAGTTTCCAGCGGTGAATCCCAATCATCATCAGGCACTCCGTATGACATTAATAACCTGCCTCCAACTAATGATCCGTATCCTGAAACAAACAGGTATTATATTGATGAAAACTATATCAAACAGGAGTATGCGGACGGTTATATGAGAACTGTGGATGTCAGAACCGGTGAAGTGCACAGTTTGGGATTTAAATAAATATGATGTGGATGACAATCATCCACAAATTTCTTTTTTTTCATTGTTTTTCAATCTTTTTTTCATCAACGAACACTATCGCCAGAACTAACGGATTTACATGCAGGATAGCGCATCACTGCGGTCCGGTTGAATGCCGGAACGGCCATGATGACAGTTCCAAATATGGGAATAGCGCTTCGAAAATCCGTCTTGATTTTGTAATATATATGTAACATAAAGTTTTTGCTTTATGTTTTTTATGTACAATAATTTACATATATATTATCAATAAAAATAGACACTTTCACATATTGGCGCTATCTCGTTGAACTTTAAATCATTTTCATACTCCAAATTTGGATTTAATTTAAGAAAATGAAGCGGGCAATGTATTTTAATTGAATATGTGGAGTAATATAACTTACTTCAATTAGTGATTTGGATGAATGATGATAAATTGAATGATTTCATTAAAAAAAGACCGTTTCCTGCTTATGATGGTGATGGAAAATATATCTTTATTAGCTATTCGCACAAAGATGCTGAGATAGTATTTTCCGAATTAAAGAAATTTAAAAATGAAAAATATAATATCTGGTATGACCAGGGTATTGACATTGGAATAGATTGGGATGATGCCATTGCCGAAGCTTTGGAAGCATGTTCTCTATTCGTATGTTTCATCAGCAAAAATTCCCTTGCATCTTCCAACGTTATTAATGAAATTAAATTTGCAGATGATGAAAACAAGGACATTATTCTAATTTATCTTGATGAGAGTCAATTGACCGGAGGACTTAAGTTGCGTCTCAGAAACAGGCAGTCCATTTTAAAATTCACAATGAGTCCTCAGGAATATTCCCTCCAATGGAAAAAGGCCTTTAAAAAATTCATTACTCCCGAACAGCAGAAACCGCCAAGTTCACAAAATTTTGATTATCTCAATGATCTCATTCAAAATGGTGGAAAATCAATTAATTTGGACTTTGATATTAAAATAAAAGAGGATGAAAAATCCAGATATCGAGAGGGAATTTCTCTAGATGAGGACAATCTCGTAATTGATGGAAATAAGCATTTCATTGATGCGAATTTTTTAAATCGTATTTTCAACATTACCGGGAAAAATATTCTAATCAAAAACTGCACTTTCAAAAATGGCCATAACAGCTTCGTTGGCAGTGAAAAACATGAGACCGGTGGAGGAGCCATTTTCATTGATAAGGATGCATCGGTATCCTTTTTTGATTGTAAATTCTTAAACAATCATTCTGAAAGTGATGGGGGTGCTATTTTCAATAAAGGAAACATGTTAAGTGCTAAAAAATGCAATTTTGAAAACAATTCAAGCAAATTGTCCGGTGGCGCAATCGCCAATCTTAACAAGTTAAACATTTTCAAGTCAATTTTTAAAGAGAATAAATCCCATAATGGCGGTGCGATTTACAATTATCATGAATCCTCCCTATCCATAAGGGATTCAAAGTTCAGAAATAATTCTTCAGAGATGTTTGCAGGTGCAATATATAACTATGGAGATTTAAAGGCAGAGGAATGCAGTTTCTCAAACAATTTTTCAAAGGGTGGAGGTGCAGTCATGAATTACGGTCATGCTGAGATATCCTCAACCTCCTTTAAGGGGAATTCCTCAACATTCGGTGGAGCCATATTCAATATGGCCAAAAATCTGGTTCATTATTCAAATAATCATTCCACAAATCTCATCGATGACGGATACATTAAAGTTGTTGACTGCAATTTCGCCTCCAATAGCGCCATAAAACTGGGTGGAGTAATCTGCAATTTAAGCAAGTCAAAATTCGACAGGTGCATTTTTGGAAAAAATACCGCAAGCAGTTTCTCTCATTTTATCAGCAACGGTCCCGAGGGCATTTTAAAAAATGACAATACCGTTGAACTGACCCAGTTCATATCGGTCTTAACAATCGTGGGGTGTGACTTTAGAATCGGAGGCATCCTTGAGAACAATGCAATCTACAATCAGAAAAATTGTCTGTTAACTATTGACTCGCAAACCGTACTCAACAAGAAATCAGCGAAAGATAATTCCAATATACTACTAAACAGAGGTAAAATAGAATTTAATTAGTTAAAAAGCATTCATTGTATTTGATGCTATTTGAGAGGGATATTATGAACTTTTCTAATTCCGTTCATGTCATTTGGGAAGTAAGCCTGGCAGAAGTCTTAATGTCAAATAGGGAATTCATCGAACCCGAACATTTGTTGATTGGAATATTCAGTTTGGATAAGGTCGTAAACCTGTTCAAAACCAATGAGAAACAAATAGATTCAAGCATATTCCAATCAATTAAACAGGAATGTAATGAAATTCAGGGAATCTTTTCCAATTTCGATATTTCACTGACCTCGTTTCGCCACCTGTTGAGACTGAATATTGAACAGGGTTCCTTCACAGATCACGGTAATGTCATTCACAGAAGTGAATATTCAAAAGACCTGTTTAAAAAAGCTCAAAAAATCGCCATTGCTGAAGGCTTGATAGAATTTCGTGCGGTTCACCTGCTGAAAGCGATTTTGGAAGAGGACATTGAATGCATCAATCAGACCCTGGAACTTTTCAGCATTAGTCGCACTGAAATTCTTGAGACCATTGATAATAAGACCTTTGCGGAATTGCCCGATCCCAATTCCATCCTGAGCAGATACGGCATTGACCTGACTGAACTTGCAAGGGAATCCAAGCTGGACCCTGTAATTGGAATGGACGCAGAACTGCTGAAACTGGTGAGGACATTAAATAAGCGTGGGAAGAATAACGCCTTGATTGTTGGTGAAGCGGGAGTCGGTAAGTCAACATTGGTTCGAAAATTGGCAATAGAAATATCCAAGGGCACTCTTGGAAAAAACATGAACAGCAAAACCATTGTCGAATTGAATATGGGCTCTTTGATTGCGGGAACCAAATATCGCGGTGAATTTGAAGAGAAAATCAGCGATTTAATAGATGAGGCTAAAAAGGATCCCAACCTGATTCTGTTCATTGATGAGGCCCATACCATTATCGGAACCGGCAGTTCCGGAAGCTTGGATGCATCAAACATGTTTAAATCCGCATTGGCCAATGGGGACATATCAATTATCGGAGCAACCACTCTGGAAGAATTCACGTTATATTTTGAAAAGGAATCCGCTTTTGAGAGAAGATTTCAACCGATCATGGTTAAGGAACCGTCCTCCGATGAGGTCATTAACATTTTGCATCACCTGAAGGGAAAATATGAGGAGTTTCATAATGTAAGAATTTCCGATGAGGCAATAAATTCCGCAGTGCACTTGTCAGTCAAGTACATAATCGATAGGAACCTGCCAGATAAGGCATTGGATGTTATTGATGAGGCATGCTCCAGAAAGGTGATTCCAAAAATCAACTCTTCTGAGGATTCCATTTCAGACAACTGTGTAACCGAACAGGATGTCAAGTCGGTTATCTCAGACTGGAGAGGCATTCCCGTCATTGACTATTCGTTTGCAATAGATAAACTGGAGCATATGGAGGATTTCCTCAACGGCCAAATAATCGGTCAGAAAAAGGCGATGAACACGATTTCAAACAGGATTAAAAAAGCCCTTTTAGGCATTCAGGACATTGAAAGGCCACTTGCGGTGTTCATGTTTTTAGGTTCAAGAGGTGTCGGCAAATCGTATACGGCATCAGTCTTATCCGAATTTCTATTTGAAAATACAAGATCATTTCTTAGGGTTGACCTTTCTGAGTTTAGCGACAGTTCAACAATTACAAGGCTGATAGGTTCCCCTCCCGGATATAAAAATAATGATGAAGGCGGATTTCTGACAAATTACATTAAGAACAATCCATCTTCAGTCATATTGTTTGACAACATCGAAAAGGCCCATCCTCAAGTGGTTGATGTTCTGCTGCAGCTGTTTGACAGGGGAATTATTGTCGATTCAAAGAACAATGAGATTATAGCCAATAACTGCATTTTTATAGTAACCGGATTTTTGGTTCATGAATCCGGAGATTATCATGTGATTTATGGAGCCTCCTCGAGCGGTGATAAAAATCAGGAATTGAAGAATCTGAACAGATTTTACAGAACAGACCTGTTGGATGTGATAGACGATTTTGTCGTATTTAAACAGCTGGATGTTAATGATTTTGAAATCCTGGTTAAAAAAGCCATCGAAAAACTCTCCAATAGGCTTTATTCGGAAAAACACATTAGGTTAACTTTTGATGATGATGTTTTTGAATTTTTAGGTAAAAAAGGATTTGATAAGGAAAATGGAGTAAAATATCTTGATAAGTTCATTGAAAAAATGGTTGAGTTCCCATTGGCGGATTTGATTCTTAAAAAGAAAATCAGCTTTGACAATGAGGTTAATGTTAGTTTACATGAAAATAAATTAAGTTTTAATGTTAAAAGGTGAAATGTGGGTTTAAGATGTCTGAACAGAACACAATGTTAAAAATTAATAGTATATTGAACGGAAAATATATTGTTGAAAAATACCTGGGCGGGGGAGCGTTTGGTGAAGTTTATCGTGTAAAACACAAGTATTTAAAGAACAGACGTGCAATCAAGATCTTTAAAAATTCACCGGACATTAAGGGAAATCCCTCTTCGATAGAAAAATTGTTGGAAGAGGCAATATTGCTTACGAAATTTGACCATAAAAATATTGTTAAGGTCCATGATGCGGGAATTTTCACAACAGATGATGGTGACGGTCATGTATTTTTTGAAATGGATTTCTATTCAAAGGATTTGGATGAGTATTGGAAATCCTTCGGCGCCAGATTTATGCCTGTGGATATTGTAGTGACTCTCATTAAACAAATCTGTTATGGTTTGGATGTCCTGCATTCGGAAAATCCTCCAATGATTCATAGAGACATTAAACCCCAAAACATCATGGTTGATTTTGATAATGATGGTTGTCCGATAGCAAAATTAACCGATTTCGGATTGGTAAAGGCGGTTAACCCATCAAGTTTATATGCAAGTGCAAAAGGAACTCTGGCTTTTAAGGCACCCGAATTTCTAGAAAAGAAAGATGACACTTCAACTGACATTTTTGCTGTGGGCGTTACATTTTACATGCTTTTAACTGATAACTTCCCTTATCCTATTGATAGTGAGTTTGATGTAATGACCGGCAGTTGGTTAAAAAATAAGCCAAAACCGATTAGTGAGTATAATCCTCTTGTTCGTGATGAGAAATTGGAGGAAATCGTTTTCACTGCAATTTCAACCGATCCTGAAAAAAGATATAGGGATGCAAAGGAACTTTTGGATGCGATTACCGAATGGGAAAATTCTAAAGATTCATCCGCTCCCAAATCTGAGGACATTAAAAAAGACTCTAAGGCTTCCGAACCGGAAAGGGTTTCTGTAACTGCAAAGGAATCCGACCAGCCTAATGATTCCGGAAGCATAGGTTCTGTTTCTTTAAAAACCGACCGTTCGAACGAATCTGGTAGCATAGGTTCTGTTTCTTTAAAAACCGATCATTCTAACGAATCTGGTAGCATTGGTTCTGTTTCTTTAAAAAACAATCAATCGAATAAATCAGTGCGTACTGAGAGTGTTTTTGAAAACCAAAATCAATCCGACGTGTCTGAAAATGATGATTCTCCCTTTAAAGCGGATTTAGGTTCTCTCAGCAATCCGTTCGTATCTGAAAATCTTGAGGAGATTTTCGGGGGAGGGGAGATAAGTGAAGTGCCTTCACAAAAGCAGCCGGAAATAATTGAAGAAAAACCGGAAGTGAACTCTGATGAATTGATTAGAGATGCATTATGGGCGGTTTCTAATTCATTAGATTATGAACGTGGAGTGGATTATTTAAATCAGGCCTTTAATCAGGACCCTGAATTAAAATCGGTATACGGTTCAAAATTGGAGTTGTGGAAATGTTTTATCTTAATGCAAAATCCCGATACCATTGATGAGGGTATATTCAACCTTAAAAAATTAGCTGATGAAAACACTCTAATAAAAAATGATTATGCTTTTGCATTTGATTTGTTATCTAAAAAAGATGCTAAACTTTTGGAAAAGGAAGCGCTGTTCAGTAATGCTTATAATAAGCCTAAAGAAGCCAGCACATTTTTGGAGTTGGCCATGTTGCTTGATGTGACAATTAAAAACAGGTATAAAAACAAGCTTAAAATATTAAAAAACGGCACTACAATTTAATGGAGGGTAATTTATGGATCTGTCAAATGAAATAAATGGAAAAAATATATACTTGCAGAATGGGTTTAGAATTTTTAATTTGCCCATCAATGCAAAGCCGAATAAAATAAACAATGAATTTAGTAGAATAGAAGCTATGAAAAATCTTAATAGTTTGGACAATACGGAAAGTTTGGATGTTTACAATAATCTCGCTTTTCCCATTGAACCCAAACCAAATTTTTTAGATTATCAGAATGCTAAAAATAGATTGTCTAAGCCTAGAAGCCGATTTATTGATGAATTGTTTTGGTTTTGGCCTGAAGACTTGGGCAATAAAAGAGACGAAACAATAATGGCTTTGAAAAAAGTTGATATTGATGGTGCAGTATCCCTTTGGAATTCCTCCACTGCGGCTAATGCTTCACATAATCTTGCCGTATATAATCACATAATGGCTATTGATGCTGAAATTAGGGGAGATTTGTCTTCCAGTCAGGGTTACTGGAGAGAATCTTTAAAACAATGGCATAAAACATTATCAAATGATAACTTTAAAAATTTAACATTATTGAGGGTTCAGCAATTGAATGACCCTACAATCAAGCAGGATTATGTTGAGGATATTTTCAGACAATTCCCGGTCGCAATTTTATCCATAAATGCATCCTTCGCTAATGATTATTATGAAAAACATGAGAACTCTAATTTTGGCAAACACATTGAATTGATTAGAAATTCTGATTTTGATGAGCTTACCAAAAAACAGGCTTTAAAAGGCATTTTTGATTCCCTATATGACTCCGTTAATGAGAAATTTGAAGCGTTTGAAAAGTATGAATATGAAAAACAGTCAGATATTCCAAAAATTGAAAGCTTTTTAGCCAGTATTAAAGATGAAATCGCCATTCTACAACAGTACTTTGGTGATGATGCTCAATTCCAATTGTTAAGTGATAATATAGCAAAATCAGTTAAAGGATATTATGTTTCAATTGTAAACAGAGCAGATTCATTCGACGGATTTGATTTGGATAAAATTAAACAGGTATTTAAAGGTTTAGTTGAAATGGCTTATACAATTTCAGTGAAGCAGGAAATTGAAAACAACCTTGAACAATTGGAAGAGGTGATGAAATCCGTTAAATCATCTGCCCAGGATGATGCAATCCATAAAAGGATCACTTCATTTATTGAAAATGTCGAAAATAGATCATTACCCTATGTGAAAACATATTCTAAAGATATGCAGAGGGAATTGGATAATTCCGATTCTCCAAATAAGGAAGTGTTGTCTGATGGTTTTGCCCTATCCTTGGACAATTTTGTTATTACATATGTTAACCAATCCGAATCCGATATTGATAGGGTAATAAGAAATAAGACTACGTTACTGGGCTTTTTAAGAACCGCACAGATATACGCCACCTCCGATGAGGTTAGGGAAAAAGTTAAAAAGGACATGGAATTCTTCACAGAGCAATTGCCTGAAATAGAAAAACAAAAAGAAATAATTAAACAGTTACAGGATTCCGGTGTTGATTTAAGCAGTCTCGGATCCAGTTCAAGCAGTTCATCAAGTTCCGGTGGAGGAAAAGGTGGAGCCATCGGGTGCATAATTATTATAATAATAATCTTTGCAATAATTGCGTACTTCCTTGGATTCATTTAATATGGAGGAGCTTATGTTTTTCAATAATCGTCAGCTAAAATTTCCCGAAGAATTTAGGATATCCTCCAAATGGGACTATCATTATATTATTGATAGGTTAAATGAGGAAAATGATGAAGTTGCCAAGTTGCAGCGTGAGTTAAAAGTTCTTAAATATGAAATCGCTGAATTGAATGGGGAATTGAAAAATTCTCAGGACAATTCTTTGGATATGGACATGATGAAAGAGGTTATACTTCGTGTATGGAGGGCGAATAACAGGATTGAATTTTATAAGGCAAACAATAACCTGAAAAGGGTAGAATCAATGATAAAATCAAATGAGGAGTTTGAGGACAATGAAATTACATACATTACAAAAAATGTTAACAATTCCCTGAAACCCCTTAAATATGTTGAAAATCAGCTGAAGGCTGTTTTGAAATTTTTAGAAGACAACGGATTTGTAATAAAGGACCATACCAACTCCAAATATTATGATGGTATGGCTTTGAATGTTTTAGTTTTTGAAACGGATGATAATGTCGAAGAAAGTACAATAACGGAAACAATTAAACCGTCCATATTCTACAATGGCGAACTGATCTTAAACGGTGAAGTTGTTGTTACTTCTCCTTCTTCTTGAGAATAATTAAAAAAGGTGATATTATATGGTAGAGGAAAATACAGGTACAATAGATTACGGTATTGATTTAGGTACAACCACAAGTTCTATTGCTAAGGTTGACGGGGACACCACTATTGTTGTTCCAAATAAAACAGACAATAAGAATTTTGTCGCATCAGCAGTTTACATTAAAAAGAATGGAACCATTTTTGTCGGGGATAAGGCAAAAAATAAGATTGCAACCGACCCTAAAAACGGTTTTGCCGAATTCAAATTAAGAATGGGTTCCGATCATGTTTATGAATTTGAAAAAAGCGGCATGAGAATGACTCCTGTGCAGTTGTCTGCGGAAATCCTTAAAAATCTGAGGGCCACAGTTAAACAGATGTATCAAAAGGACCTTCGTGCAGCTGTAATTACAGTTCCTGCTGATTTCACTGCTCCTCAAACTCAGGCAACCACTGAAGCGGCTGAACTGGCTGGTTTTAAGGAAGTCATATTATTGCAGGAACCGACTGCCGCCGCAATGGCATACGGGTTTGGAAATTCAACAGATAATGAGCTCTGGTTAATCTACGATTTGGGTGGAGGTACATTCGATGTATCCATTATGAAAAAGACCGAGGATGAAATCGTCAACGTCAACAACCAGGGTGACGCATACCTGGGAGGTAAGCTTATCGACTGGGATATTGTGGATAAGGTATTTGTGCCTGCCCTGAATGATGAATTGGGCTTGACCGATTTCAACCGTGACAATGAAAAATACTTGAAGCATTTCGCCAAATTGAAAAAGGCGGCCGAAATAGCCAAAACCGACTTGTCCACATATGACACTGCGGAAGTTGAAATTGAAAACTTCTTCATCAGCGATGATGGGGACGTGTTCGATTTTGAATATGACATGACCCGTCAGGAGCTGGACGAAATAATGAGGCCTTACGTTGACCGTACCATAAACCATTGTCACACAGCTTTGGAGGATGAGAACCTGTCCATTTCCGATGTCACCAAAATCATCCTTGTTGGAGGCTCAACCCTAAGTCCATATATACATGAAAGACTGACCGAGGAATTCAACATTCCACTGGAATATTCAATCGACCCTACAACCGTCGTTGCAAGAGGTGCTGCAATATATGCCGGAACAAAACTTATGCACGTCACCGATGAAGAGCCTGATGAAGGCTTTGTAAGCGTTGAGTTGATGTATGAGACTTTAGGGGATGACATTGAATTCAATGTGAGCGGAAAAATCATTAATCCGCAGGGATCATCTCAAGGATACTCAATTGAATTTGTAAACGGCGTCACCGGTTATTCATCAGGAAGAATCCCGGTTGCCGAAAACGGATTTTTCACAACACAGCTTCTGGCTGAAAACGAAAACGATTACAACATATATCAGATTAAAATTTATGACTCTTCAGGAAATATTGCCAATCTGTCCCCTAACTGTGTGAATTCCATCAAGTATAAAATAGACATCATTCCCGACAGGCCAAAACTGTCCCATACAATCGGATTGGGTAAATTTGGAAATGAACTGGATGTCATTGCAGAAAAATCCACTGAACTGCCGTTCCACTTCAGGAAAACCTACAAGTCTTCCAACCCGGTTCATAGGGGAAATGCCTCAGATGAAGTTTATATTCCATTATATCAGGGAAACATGATTAAGGCCGACAGGAATACCCTGATTGGTCATTTGAAAATAACAGGTAATGACGTTAAAAGGGACCTGCCGGCGGACAGTGAAATTGAATTGTCCGTAACCATCAATGAATCAATGAACATTGAAAGCAGCGTATACATTGAATATCTGGACCAGGAATTTGATGAGGGTATGGTCATCACATCCGAGAAAAAGTCTCGTGACGTTCTCATTGAAAGATTTGAGGAACATAAGTCACGTTACAATAAGATTCTTACTGAATCTGCAGGCACAACCAATATGCAAATTCAAAATTATCTCAACCAGATAATATCTGAAAACATGATCGACAACATTGAGACTTTCCTGAGAAACAGTGAAACCGACCCTGACGCATTGGACAATGCAAGTAAAAGGATTAATGAATTCGCCAATATTCTGGACAATATCGAGATAATTCTCAACAGTCTCCTGTCCTGGGATGAACTTAAGGACGAGACTGACCAGTTAATTGCGGATATTGAGGCAAATCTTGACAAGGCCGAACCTCAAACCAAAGTGCTGTACGAACAGATGAAAGGCATGTATGATAATGCGGTTGAAACCAAAAATGACCAGTTGCTTGCAAATGTCAAGGATAAAATGCAGTTCATTTTCGCTCAAATACATGAAACTGAGCTTATAATGTTCACATTCTTAGAATTTGCATCTTCAGGCGAATTTATAGATCAAAATGCTGCAAATGATTTGATTCAAAGAGGTAATTCCGCCCTATCAAATGGAAATATTGATGAATTAAGGTCAATTGTAAGTCAATTGTATAAAATCACCAAGCCTTCAGTGTTCGCTCAGGCATCCGATGATGTCAAAGAAGACCCTGGCCAGAAAGACAACAGGTTAAGATAAGCATGAAGTGATTTAAATGGCGAATGGATATATGGACTCTGGCAGTGAAAGAGTCACTATCGAGATAGCTAAAAAATTGGCTGGTGACGGCAGGTACAGGGACGCATTCAACCTATTGCATCCCTTAGCTAATTCCCATCATGCCATTGAAGTTTCAATCATTATGGCAAAAATATATGCGCAGAACAGGGATTTTGAATCCGCTGAAATATATTTCATCCGTGCTTTGGAAATTGATGAGAATAATGCCGAAGCCTTTTATGGATTAAAAAAATGTCGTGAATTGAAAAATTCAAAAATCAGGACTTTTTTTAGTTTCAATAAAATAAATATTGTGTCAGTGGCCATTATCTTTTTATTGGCATGCCTGCTTGCAGTCGCATTGAATGCAATATTTTAGGATAATGAAACTTCAGGTAGTATTTGAAAACCGATTTCAAATATTACCCTTTTTTTTAGATGATAACATGTGTAAAAATGGCCGTTTGATGAAATTGCCTAAAAGAGGCAGAGCTTTAATCTTCACAGATTTGCATGGCGATCTGGATGATTATAATAAGTATTTGGAGAAATGGGATTTCAATGATCCCGATTGTCATATTATCATAGCGGGAGATTTTATTCACAGCATTTATAAAAAGGATTATTCCCTGGAAGTGCTGGAGGACATGATTGATAAGTATAAGAAATATGATAACTTTCATCCCATTTTAGGCAATCATGAATGGGCCCATATTGTTGGCGCCAATGTATTTAAGGCAAATATCAATCAGAAAATAGACTTTGAAAGGCTGATTATCGAGAAAAAAGGCTCTTTGGACCCATATTTATCAGATTATATCGATTTTTTCAAGTCAATCCCCTTTTTTATACAGTGTGAAAATGGTGTTTTTGTATCCCATGCGGGACCTTCACCAAAAATAAAGACATATGACGACTACAAATCAATTATAGAAGGTGAGGAATATCTCGACAGGTCAGTGTATTATGTATTGTGGTCCAGATTTGAAAAGGATTATTCAATTGAGGATGTTTCCCGATTTTTGGATATTGTCGAGTCCAATGTTATGGTGATCGGTCATAATGTCATCAGTGAAGGCTATGAAATTTTTGGAAGGCAAATGATACTCTCTTCAAGTTTTGGAGCTGAAAAGAAACTTTATTTGGATATTGATCTGGAAAAGCAAATCAGCAATACTGATGATTTGATTAAATGCCTGAAAAATTTGGATGACTAATTCCATGTGTGATGAAACAGGCCTTTTTTAGCTTTTGAAGATGGATGATTTGGCAAATCATATTCCATGCATCTCAAATTGAAGATAATCCGGACTTTGATTAAAGCAATTGCTTTGGATGACTTATATCTTTTTTTCAACAGATAATAACTTATAAGATAGTGCTTAAATGGGCATTATTGGGAGTAATGTTATGAAGTTTAAACATATAATATCTGTTTGCATACTAGTGGCGATTCTGGCGATTGGTGCTGTAAGCGCAAGTGATGCAAACTCAACAGATGATGCGATAGCGCAGGAAGAAATTTCAGTAGATGAATTGAGTGTATCAGAGGGTGATGTTTTAAAAGCTGATGACGGCACATTCACCACACTTAAAAGCAAGATTGACAGTGCCGAGGCAGGGTCAACCCTTAACCTGGTAAATGATTACAAATATGATGAGGGATTCTATACGAAGGGTATCTATATCTCCAAGGACCTGACAATCAACGGAAACGGGCATACTTTAGATGCACAGTCCAAATCAAGAATATTTGAAATCGGACCGGGCGTCAGCGTGGTATTGAACAACATCAGATTCACCAATGCCTTTGCCAATTACGGCTCAGCAATCAAAAGTGAGGCGGATTTGGAGATAAACAAGTGTGTCTTTGAGACTAACAAAGCGGAACATGACGGTTGGATAAGCGGTGATTCCCACTGGAGCAAGTATCCCAATGCGGTTGCTTCAGGTACAATTTTAAGCGATGGAAACCTGAAAGTCAAATCCTCAACATTCACAAACAATGAGGCCGAGTATTATGGCGGGGCCATCGATAACTTCCGGGGAAACCTGATTGTCGAAAATAGCAGGTTCACAGCAAACAAGGCGGATGGCGGAGGTGCCATCTATAACTGGAGGGGAACCTTCAGGATTTCAAATTCCGAGTTCAGAAGCAATGCCGGACCGCATACGGGTTCTGAAGGTGGTGCAATCTATGCCATCGGTGGAGGCGTTTCCCAAATAGATAATACCTTGTTCTATGACAATTTTGCCTCAAGGTTTGGAGGAGCGATTTCTGTTAGCATATGGAACAGTGAGAGACCTACCCTGAATGTGAACTACTGTGAGTTTGATAAGAATGCTGTATCCGATGATGGGGGTGCAATCTATATCTCAAATGCTGTGGTGAATATGGACCATGTCACCTTCAAGGAAAACATTGCAGGAGTGTTTTCACTTTCAGAGCAGAGCAATACTCCTGAAGGGGGAGCTATTTATAACGGTTATTCCGGTGAGCTGAAGGTCACCAACTCAAAATTCATCAAGAACTCCCCTAACGCCAGAAGCAACGGTGCGGTGTATACTGATGAAAGCTTCGGAACAGCCACCTCCAGGATAACAGGCTGTGTGTTTTCTGACCGCTATATTTCAGCATCCAACCTGAAAACCGTCTACAGGAAAGGTTCCTATTATTCAATCAGGATATATGACAGTGACAAGAATCTTAAAAACGGTGTCAAGGTCGTTGTTAAGATAAACAACAGGGCGTTCAAAACATTAAGGACAGATTCCAGGGGCATTGTCAAGTTCAAGGTGTCCCAGGCTCCGGGCACATACAAGGTTAAAATCACTGCCCTCGGCGAAACCGCAACAAAAAAATTGACCGTAAAGCATCTCTTGAGCCTGAAAAAGGTGACCGTCAAGAAATCCCTGAAAAAACTGGTTCTCAAGGCAACCCTCTCAAAGCTTAACGGAAAATACCTCAAAGGCAAAAAGGTCACATTCAAGTTCAACGGTAAAAAATACAGTGCAAAAACCGACAAGAAGGGTGTTGCAAAGATAACCGTTAAAAAACCGGTTCTCAATAAGCTCAAGGTCGGTAAAAAGATCATCTATCAGGCAACATACCTGAAGGATACAGTTAAAGTAGCTGCGAAAGTGAAAATGTAGATGAATTCAATTCATCTGCTTTCTATTTTTTTTTAAATGGGATTTTTTTTATATTATTTGACGGATTAATTTCATTATTCAATTATTTTTCCAATTAGAAACCGTGTGTCTGAATGTCTTTGCAGGTTGAATAAACAGATTGCCTGAGCTGTGTCATGAATATTATCCTTTAACTCTGAAGATGATGAGGTCAGTTCATGTTTTGTTGAGGCACTGTTTGCAACGTAGCCAATTTTTACATCTCCGGCATATACTGCAATCGCATCCCGGTCAAACTCGTTTTCCGGTTCTCTTAAAAGCTTTAGGAGCATTCCCGCTGCAAGGTCGGTGCTGTTTTCATAATAGAATCTTCCGGCTATTGTAAACAGTTCACCTTTGTCAATTGACTTTAGGGTTTCAAGGTTTTTCAGATATTCCCTTTCATCATTGATATGGCGGTTGATTTCATCTCTCTGGTTGAGGTACTTGTCAATTGACTCCTCACTATTAATCCCCGGACGTGTTTCAAGCGCTTTTTTGTTTATCTCTTTTGCCTTTTCCAATTTGTCCAATCCGTTCGGCAGTGTTTTTGACTCATCAATCAATACATATGCCCAGTCATAAAGCATTCTCGCCTCATTGTCGCTTACAAGATTGTCGAATGCAAGTTCCAGTGACTTGTCATAGCACTCCTCCGATTCAGGGTATCTTTTCATGGCCTCAAGAATTATCGCCTTTTTGTTCCAGTTCCTTGCATTGTCACTGTCCAAATCAAGTGCCATATTGATATAGCGCAGAGCATCCTCCTCCCTAAAGTCCATATAGTAATCCCATGCCTTTTTTGAATACTCATCCCTTTTACTGGTGTCTATTAATGGTTAATCCGGTTCTATACTGTAATCGTCATTGGAGGTTGGGTTGGAGCCCATGTCCCATCCGTTGACAGCATCGCGAAACGGGTCGCCGGTCTGTCCCCTGTATTCCTCATCGTCATTATCGTTTCTGAAAAATCCCATAATTATCAACCTGTTTTAAGTTTTAGATTAATTGTGTTGTAATGGTGATGGTTTATTTTAACTGGTTTTTAGTTCCTAGCGGATATATGAGTGGTCATAGAATCCATCGCCGTATGTCTGAATTCCGCTTTCAGGAGACATGCTAACCTCTTTTGAGCATATCAGATTTCTTGATGTGTCGTAGATGTTAATTTCGGCATGATCCGGGAAGAACCTGTATGCATCTGCGCTTCTGATGTTTATGTAACCGTCGGATGTTACGGTTATTGGAACCATGTTTCCGTGATTCAGGATGGATCCGTCACGTGAATACCAGATCTGGACAATGACATTCTTTCCTGAGTATGCGGTACCGACATCCATGGAGGCATAGGTCAAGTCATCCAATCCTCCGTTGGTTGAAAAGGCCCCGCCATAGATTTCCATTGCTGAGACAACTGATATGCTGCTGAGTGCAATCAGGCATATCACCAGTGAAATTATTATTTTGTTTTTTGAAATCATTTTCTTAACCTCTGTACATATTTTTGTTTTGAGTGATAAATAACTTTTAACATAATAAAAAAATAAGAATAAGGATTATTTTCCTTATTTTTAAGTTTTAATGATTAATTTACTTCCAGTACATCTGATCAATCATGTGGTCTCCCTCATAGTAATAATCATGAATGAAACCTGGTTGTTTGTTGGCTCTTGTAAAAACAATTAATTTATGGGGAACACTGACCTTTTTGTAAACGATTTTCTTTAGTTTAACTTTGTAAAAAGTTAGTTTCTGCTTATGGGTTACGATTTTGTAATATGATTTATATATTGGCTTGTTTACCTTAACTTTATAGTAATCATAACAGATGTCCCCGTCACTGTAATATCTCCATACGCTTTTAACATATTTGATATTATAGCCATATTTCTTATAAGGGCTCCAGTATTTGCTTTTGTACAGATTTCCGTCTGAATCTATCCAGGATTCATATGTTTTTATCTTTTTTGTAACCCAAACCTTTTTGGTGCCGACCTTTTTTTCCATCCACTTTGTGGATTTCCATTTGTAGGTTTTTTTAATCTTTTTGATTTTCTTTATTTCCCACTCGTTTTTATAAATGTATTTGCCTAATTTTGTATTATATGCAATATTGTGAATTGATTTAGGAATTTTTTTATAGACTGTATCTGTACATTTATATTTTTTGAGATCTTTTAATCCGTATACATCAACATAAATGTTTTTATAAGTATTGGATTTGGCTTTAACTAATTTATATCCGTCAGATGTTTTGTATGAATACTTTTTAACCAATTCTATATTTGCATTTTTTGCCGCTCTTAACTCCTGGATATCACTTGCAGGCAATGCCTTGTCTGCATGAATGTCCATTTCCTCTAATTCAACTGGACCTTCCCATTCTTTTGCTTCTCTGTCATTAAATTCGTTAGGACTTAATTTTAGGACCGATTCTGTTTCATCTATTGTCAGATTGTCAGCTGAATTGTCCATTGCTGAAACTGAACTAACAGTCAGTCCTATACAAAATATTGTCAATAATAGTAATATTATTCCCTTTTTGTTAAACATAATTTATAATATGTTTATTATCATATTAAATACTTTTAGAATAAGCTACGTTATACTTTACTTGGAGTCACTGTAATAACTTAAAGTTTAATTTAAATTTTTTTCTTGTTTTGATAAAATCAAGCTATTACTCAGTACTTTTTTTAGAAAGTGGAGATTATTAATTCATTGATATGGCTATGGGAGTTTCATTTTGTGTAAATTTAATGCATTTTAGAAAATATGAATTTTCTTTTTAATATTATTAGATTATTTTTGTCAAGTATGTTTTTACAAGACCATGTATTTCATCTAATGGATGTGAATTGATTTTTCAATAACAAAAATTCATGAAATCATGCCATCAATGACTTTTAAATTATCACATTGAATCATGACCAGTTTATTGTCCTCAATATAATTGAAATAATATCTTGAATGGGAATTTTCAACGAAACCTGTTTGCGTGGTTACTTTGGAACTTTTAAAAATGCCCTCAACACCATGTATGGATTTGTTTGCAAATGTTCCGTCATTCAAAACATTTAAATCTATATTGTCATCCAATTCAAACACTGCAATATCCAATAACAGCAGATCATTTTGCTTAAACGATTTTTGATGGCTCTTAATGACATGTTTGGAAACGCTTTTTGAAAGATTGATTTTCTCGTGATGGTCCTCTTCAAAATATCCTGCGGGAACTGTGAAATTTAGTTTTCCCACTTCCACGATTTTAGGTGCCGGAGTCTGATATTTGGATCCTCCATAATGTTCGGGAGCTCCCTCATAAGCCATAAAAAGAACAATAAGGGATAACAAGAAAAAAGTAATTGCAAAAACCGTTCTTTTATCCATGACTCTTCTTTAAAATTCATGATATTTAAATCTTATCAGTGTCAGGGAAGGTTCATCTTGATTTATCCCGTAATCATCATGGATGTTGGGCTAAAACCCATATCCTTTCCGTTAACCTCATCACGAAATGGATTTCCTGGTTTCCACGGTATTTGTCATCATCATTATCGTTTCACTATAACTATCTGATTTAATTTGAATGGAATTAATTATATAATGTTATTAACATAGGTATAAATATCAATTTAAAGGATTTGGATTAAAATGAAAATTATTTCCTGGAATGTTAATGGCATTAATAAACGATTAAATGATGTTAAAGAACTTATTGAACAACAAAACCCTGATATAATATGTATTCAGGAAGTAAGGACTTCTGATATTCCTGAAATTGAAAATTACACACTTTATGGTTATCCGTCATCTGAACCGGGTAAATATGGAACAGCGGTTTATACAAAGGTCGAAACACTTTCCGTCAGGAAAGGTTTTGGCGATAAGGAGTTTGACGCTGAAGGAAGAGTAATCAGAATGGAGTTTGAAAACTTTTATCTGTATAATGTTTACTGTCCATCAGGTTCCAGTTCACCTGAAAGACTGGATCGCAAATTCAGATTCTATGATGGGTTCACAGAATACGTTTACAAATCAAACAAGCCATCAATAATCTGTGGAGACTTCAATAGGATATCTGCTGAGATTGATGCTAAAAATCCTAAAAATATAAAAGGCAAATCAGGATTCCTTCCAGAAGAGCAGGAATGGTTTAAGGAAATATTGACAAAATATGTTGATGCATTCAGAAAGTTCAATACAGATGGGGACAATTTCACATGGTGGCCAAACCGAAAAGGCTTCAGGGAAGCTAATAAGGGATACAGATTTGACTACTTCCTTGTATCCAACACTTTTGAGGCTACATTGACAGATTCATACATCCTAAAAGACCAAATGGGTTCAGACCATGCACCAATCGTATTGGAATTAAATTCCTGTCCTGTATGTGGAATAGTAAACGATAGCGAAAATGAATTCTGCGGGTACTGTGGAATTAAATTAATAGAAACTGAAGATGAAGAGGAAGAAATTTGTGAGGATAAATTAAAAATTCCTAAAGACAAGATAATTCTTTTGGATTTAAATTATACTTTAATAGCCAACTCCAAGGAAATAAAATGGTTGCCAATGGTTGAAAAAATCAAATCCCAAAAATATGAAACGGATTTAATCAGTTTAATTAAAGATAATTATGTTATTTTAATAACAGCTAGTCCTTACAGAAGGTCTTATGCAATTCTTAGGGACCTTAAAGAGAAAACCGGATTTGAGCCGGATGAAACATTTTGGAATTTTGGAAATCGCCAACCCCATGTATTGAAGAAATACTGGATGGAAAATGAGGTAATGCCTCAACACGGAGATGATGGAGATAGATATTTGGCTATTGAATCAAATCCTGCAACCAGAAGCATGTATAAGAAATTGGGAATTGAAGCAAGACCAAAAGGAGATTTTATTTAACTGGTGAAATTATGGGGTTTTTTGATAAAAATGACTTAAGTAAGGAAGAAAGGGAAAGGCAGGAAATTAAAAGAATATTGGAAGAATATGATATATTTAAAGGAGTTGAAGTTGAAGTAATTCTTCCTGAAAAACAATTAAAAACATCCGGGAGTAGTGGAGCGAAAAAAGGGGTTGCTACACTAGCTTTTGGTATAATAGGATGGGCTGCAACAAGTGGAACAAGTCAAAATGAAGAAAACAGGATAATTACAACAATTTTGCAAGTTGTTGATAAAGGTATTGTTTTTAAAAATGGGGCTATTGATGGATGTGATATAAGAATTCCTTATGAAGATATTGTCTCTGCAGAATATATGGAAGATAATAAAAAGAGGTCCATGGGAGTACTTACATTATTGGGCAATAAAAAAATATTTTTTATCCCAACTTTTGGAAGTTATAGGGGAGAATATGTTATAAATCATTGCATTGATATTTTAAATGAGCGTATTTCCGGTGTACTTTATGAAGAAGAGGGGTGGGGATTGAAAATTGATTTTAATCAAGTAAAAAATTTGGATGCTCAAAGAAAAAAAGATAATTTGCAACGTCTTGAAAAGATGTGTGAAAATGGATTAATTACTGAAGAAAAATTTTTAAAATTGAAAGAAATTGTTGAAGATGATGTAAATGATTTAAAACAGTGCAAAAACTGTGGAAATGAATTGGCAAAAGACTCTAAATTCTGTGATGAATGTGGAACAAAAGTTGAATAAATGGGATTGTTATGAAAATAGTTACTTGGAATTCTAATGGTTACTTTAGTGAAAGATTTCCAGCTATTCTTGAAGAGGATGCAGATATATATGTAATACAGGAATGTGAAAATCCATTGACAATAGATTCGCAAGAGTATAATGAATTTGCTTCCAATTATTATTGGGTGGGTCATAATCAGAGTTATGGTCTAGGGATATTTGCCAAAGATAATATAAAATTAGATTTAGTGGATTTGGATGATAAAGGACTTAGATATTTCATTCCTGTTAGGGTTAATGATGATTTTAATCTTTTAGGTGTTTGGACTAATCCTAACATTGAAGGACGCAAGGAAATTTATTATCCTAAAGAGATTACCAGATATTATGAAGAACACAAAAATTCAGGGTTTTTCAATGAAGAGATGATTATCTGTGGAGATTTTAATTGCGATGTAAGATTAGTTAACAAACAGCATGGAAAGAATGTTTATGAGATGATAGAAAAATTATCTGAAAAAGGGCTTGTTGATACATATCATTATTTTACTGGAGAACAACAAGGAAAAGAATCAATACCTACATTTTATTGGCGTAGAAATTTAAACAGTCCTTTTCACTTGGATCACGTATTTGCAGCACCAGATAAAGTTAAAGATTTACAAATTGGAGATGCCGATAAATGGATAGGGATAAGTGACCATATGCCGATTGTTTTTGAAATTCCGGAGTAAACTACGATGATGATTGATCCAGTAACTTTCAGAAAATCATTAGAAAATGCAACACCTTGAAGAACTCATAAAAAAACGGGACGAACTTATACTGGAAATCCGCAGGTATGAAAAGGATAAAGATTTAATGGAAGATAACATTATTGAGCCCACTCCTAAATTTGTTTATATGATGAATAAGGAATATCTATCAGAGGTATGTAATCTGATTAATGAAAAAAGTTAAAAATAGTGTGAATAATAGAAAAATACATTGCAATAAAAGGAGGATAAATTATGACAAGAGCAGAAGCTGAATTGCACAGCATCCGAACAACCATTGAAGCATATGAAATGATTTTAAAAAATAATACTGAATTATCCGAAGACGATAAAAACAATATCAGAAAGAAAATAATGGAGTTGGGAGAAATTCGAGGTAGAATCTTATCTGAAATATACAATTATGGTCTTTAAAAATATTAAAAAACAATGTAGGAGTATGAATAAAAAGTAGTTTACGATTTATTCCTCATAACCCAAGGTATTGTTTTTGATTTCTTTAATTTTTTCATCTAAATTTTTGTATGTGCCGTCTTGTTCACACTTATCAGTTAAAATCCATTATAATAAATAAAAAAAGAATAACTATTAAAAATAATAGTTATTTCAATAAAAATGCATAATCCAGGGCTTGTTTGAAACTAGGGTTGTCCATAACATTTGAAAATGTTAATAAGAACCCTCTTGGGATGAAATAATCATCTAATCCCGGATTAATTACAACTCCTCCCATGTCACTTCTTAACACATAATCAAAGAATTCAGAAAGTATGGTAATTTGATAATAATAATAAAATTCTGAATTATAATCCATTGTGTTTAAAATAGCATTTTTGCTTGTGAATAATATTCCAAAGTTTTCTTCATCATTTCCGGTATTACAGACTTCAAATCCTCCAACATCTTCTCTGAATATTATTCCATTATTAGAATAATCTTCCAGATTTTCTTCATCAACAATAACATTGAGTAATGTGGATTTTGTTAATTCCATCATTAAATCATCAAAGTTATTGTCATTGCTGGGATTTCTGATAAAATTGACTAAAGAATCATTTGATGTATTTTCAGCAATATTTTTTAATTGATCTGATTCGTATCCTCTAAAATTATCGTTGATTGAAAATGTTGGGCCTAATGATAAATTATTTAATAAATCAGATGGTATGAAGAAACCCTCACTGGCTAAATTGATTATAATTCCATTAAAATTATTTTCATTGATTAAATCAACATAATACCGGATGTCATTAGGGACGGGGTCATATTCAGAATCTAAACCTTTATCTTTAACATATTCCTCATCATCAGTGTATAATGGAATAACTGTCTCACCAGCATCATTTGTTAAATTTTCTGATATTAATTCATCTCCTTCAATTATGCCTGGAATTAATAAATTGGATACTCTCAATTCTCCGATAAATTCAAGGAATAAATCTTCTGGAGGTTCCTGACCTTTTTCCAAATAGTCTCCAATGTCATTAAATACAGTTCTTAAGTGATTGTTGGTCACATATGATTCTTGCATAATTTCACCGCCTTAAATTGTTAAAGGTTCAACCTTATTTAATTTATTAAATTCTTCTAGATTATCTTGGATATATCCACTTTCAGATTCAAGATTATCCATCAAAATTGTTGATATTACAATGTATTTGTCTCCTTTATATGAAACAACTTCCAAAAGGCCACCTAAATTGTTTTCACCATCCGCAAAGGCATAATAATTATTTTCATAATATTCAAAAGCATATTGATCGTGATTTGATAAGAAAAGTGCTTTTGAAGAATCATCATATTCATAAACTAGCATGCCTTGGCCAAGATCATTGATATATCCGTCTCCATCGTCCATTTTTTTAAAAGTGTTTGGATACTTAAAATCATGCACATTTGCAGATGCTACAAAACTCATAGTAAAAATTAATAAAATTAGTACGATGGCTATTTTATTAAAATACTTCATTTTATTTCTCCCATAGTTTATTTATCCTAAATATCTATTTACTACATACTCTTGGTCACGTTGATTAAGTAAATCAGCAGCATCCATATATGTCGGTGGGAAATATTGCTGTATGCTTGTTGCATTCAGATTACCTGTTTTATTCATATTATTCAATGTTTTTAAATCATAAGGATTGTTAGTTTGAGTAAAAATGCTTGGGAATGTAATTGAATCTGAGCCAACGCATTCAACAGGTTTTACACCAGGATGAGCTTTAATATCTGAAACATCATATAATCCATAATTATATGGAGTTACCTCTTTTGTTTTATCAACCGGATTATAACATGTTATAATATAATCTGTGCCATTTACTGTACATTTCATTATACTGCCATACATGTTCTCTTTTTTGATTCCTTTAGAATTTGTATCTTCTTTTATTTCTAATTTATAACCATTACTGAGATTATTTTTATATGTTAAAACTCCTGATTTATTACTCTCAAGAGTGTATTCATCAGGGATTATAATTTCAGTTTTTTCAACATTCATGAGCATTACTGTTCCTATTAGGGCAATTAATGCAATTATCACAATCAATGCTCCTATTATTAATTTTTGATTTTTTTCCATAGAATCACACCTAATTAATTATATTTTTAAGTACCAATAACTTTTTCAATTGTTTTTACATCTTCTGCTTCAATCATTACACAAACACCATTTTCAACATACCGAAAAGAAACTAGACTATCATGTTTATAATAAAAATTATCATTTGACATTTGAAGTTCACTAGGAGAATATTCATAAAACTCACCTCTGTTGCCGGCAATTGTTTTTTCTCCACTACTGAAATCTAAAATATCTTCTGCAACAAATGGGTCTCCGTAACTGGAACTTGTACTTATGGAAATAGAATTATTCCCATCAGTATAAACTTTTCCAATATAATAACAGGGATGATCTTCCATATAATTATCAATAACAGAACCATCTTCAGCCATAGTCATTTCTTCATCTTCATGGTAGTTATTTGGAATATTAAATGTAACTCCATTAATATCAACGGAATAAGTATTGTCTGCAGCCATTAATGGAGATAAACATACACAAACAACTAATGTTAATGTTAAAAACATTAAAATATTTTTTTTGACATAAAGTTCCTCCTTTTTAATTTTATGAATTATTTATTATCTTTACCGCCAATTGAGTTCGAAATTTGGGCAAGAACATGTGGATCTTTAGATTCAGCATATAAACAATATCCACTAGCCCCTCCATCACGAACTATAGAATACATTCCACTGGTCTCGTCATAAAATACCAAAGCATCATCTATTTTTTTGTGATCATCATACTCTACTGAATCATGCATTTTTCCACTTATGAGTTCAGCATCTTCCTGTACGGATGAATCTTCATATTCTCTAGTCCAAACATTCATGCCTGATAGTTCATCTACTGTTTTTTTATTAACAGGTCCTTCAGGAGGAGTAAACAATATCACTTCTGCTAAATCGGATTTATAATAAGTTAAGGTATTCTTTTTTTCCTTTGTTGAATTAATTGGAACATCTATAGGAATTCCATCAACAATTTCAACTGTTTTGCATTCTATTGGAGTAGGCTGGCTTAATAGCGTAAATCCTACTACTGCAACAATGGCTATAATGGCTATTGCTCCAATTATCATTAATTTCTGCTTTCCTGTTGATTGTATATTTGAATCATTTTTTTTATTTTCTACATTTGGTGCAACTTTTATTTTGGCTCCACATTTTTCACAGAATTTAGCATTTTTGTTTTTTATTTCTTCTCCACATTCTTCACAAATTTTAGGCATAATTATCACCTCAATAATTTATAAGACATATGGGGTCTCTTATAAATGCATTTTCAGATTTGCACAATTTTGTATTTTCTTATTTCTCCATATGGTTAATATGAAGTGACATTTTACTCAGTATTATCTTTTATTTTTTCGCCACATTCTGGGCAAAATATACTTTCTTCAGTTAATTCTGCACCACATTTTTTACACTTAAGTTCATCCTCTTCCTCAACAGTCATGTTTTCTTCGGTAGCAGGTTCATTATCATTTGCATTCAGATTTCTTCCACAACCTGGGCAGAACTTTGCATCGTTCATTAATCCCTGACCACATTCTGTACAATATTTATCAAAATTTTTTGTAGCATTATTGGACATATTATAATTGGTAGATGAAACTACATTTTTTGTTTGATTAGGTTCACTTTGAATGGATAATAAAAATGCACAGAATAATCCGTAAATGCATAAAATTAGTTGAAGGATATCTGATAATAACATTGATTCAACATAGCCATCAGCGAACATATAACTATCAGGTAAATAGTAGATAAGTATTTCGGATAATGAAGATAGGCCAACAAGCAGTAATAATAATAAAATTATTATTGAAATCACCGATAGAACTTTACTGTTTTTTATTGTAGGGCTGGGTATTATTAATAATATACAGGGGAAAATTAATATTAAAACGTCTCCAATTCCAATACCTGGATGGCCAATTCCCCAAAACAAAAAGCCAACAATAATACCGACTATTCCAAAAATAGTTTTGTTATCATATGTAATTTTTGATTTTAATTCGTCTAACTCTCCCATTTAATCACCTTTATTCTTCTTAAATTTATATGTTTAATTAAGTTTTTTTTTAAACACAGATTTATTACATTTTAATATTATATCTATACTTGAAATTTATTTATAGATATCGATTTAAATAATGCCTTGACTTTATTTTATTACCTTTTTAGGAAAATAAACCATATAATTTACTTTATAATATTATATCTTCATTAATTTATACAATTGAATAATTTTAAGGTTATTTTTTTATTAGCTCAATAAGATATGTAAAAATTAAAATGATTAGTAAGGTTATTAGATTAAAAAAATTTTAGTTAAATAATAATGATAATTAAGTACTACAGTGTCAGTAAGGGAGGGTATTGATTCAGATTACATTGTTATAACAAACTCTGGTGAACGGATCAACTGGAGGTAGTGATGATGAAAATGCTCCTTCATTTACTACTCGTGAGGAATATAATAAAATTTTAAATGATATGGGTTTCAATAGAACTAGAATATAGCTATGAGGGTCTTTTGCTTTTTTCACCGGAGCTAGATTTTTTCATGAACGCTCGTTATTGAATTAGATGGGAATTGTTTGTGGTGTTTAACTTCTCATCCCCTATTTGCATTGTAACCCTTAATGCCTAATTAATGGGGGACAAGCCCCCATATAATTACCCAAGAAGCCAATGCAAAATAAAATCAAGTTTATCAAAACTAACCTCGAACCGACCGCTAAAGGGTCGGTTCTTAAATCTGACAAAATTAATTATTCTTCATATATCTATTGTGACTCATTTCATTTGTCGCAACCTGTCCATCAGAGATGTATAGCTTATTTTGAATACACTATCTATACGGAACAGACCGGCAAGGGTCGGTTCCTCCCTATAGTATATGCTCACCAATTCTTTACACCAGACCTACACACACGCCTCCCTTGCGGTCGGCGTGGTTCCGGCCTGGCGAATTGGTTCACTTATAACATGTATCTAGTGTTTGATTCAAAATTATGTTTTATATAAAAAATATTATAAACTTCTATAAAGATACTAAAATTAAAGTATATTTTTTTTATCAAGGGATTTAATTAATTTTATTAATGAGTGATATAAATGTTAGAAGAGGAGTATCTACAAGTTTCTAAAGAATTATCTTCTTTAAAATATAAGCGTAACGAATTAGAAAGAAAATTGGAATTGCCTCAATCTAGAGAAGATATTATTGAATATAAATACGATTTAATAAAAATTAATGAAAAGATTCGAGATTTGGATGATGAACTGCATATTTTAGAAAAGAAAATTCAAATAGAAAAAGAAAAAAAATTAGAAGAAGAAAAAAAACAAAAACAAAAGGAATTACATTATAAAGAATTTTATATTCTACTAACAGAAAATATGCATATTTTTAATAAATTCTTTAAAATCACACAATGGAATAATGAAAAATCAGTAAGATATTTGTTAGAAAATTATACTGAACAACAACTTTACGAAATATTAAATTTATTTAATTTTTTAGATTCACAAGTTTTTGATAATTTTATAAATGATTTTCACACAGATAATACTCCATTTAATAGTCTATTAAATAAATATGAAGATAAATGTAAGTCTATTGAAAATTTGAAACCTGGGATAAAAAATATAATTAAAAATGTTGAAAATAAACATGATTTGAAGTTTGATGGAATTGATAGAGGATATTCTCCACAGGTTATATTCATTAAAGATTATTCTAAAGAAGTTAATTTTCAATCTTTTTTATTAAAAAATTTTGAAGATTTTGTATATGGAGATATTGAAGTTTATTGTGATGTTAATGGAATAGATTTCGATTGGGAAAAAATGTCTGAATATGACAAACTTGACTTAATATCCATAACTTCTTTTTGTGAGTGGTATTGTGATGAATTATATAATGAAATAAAAGGGATTATTGGGGATGAGTTTGATTATTATGTGGATATTAAACTCCCTAACAATCCGAATCCAATAACTCTGCAAACTACTGAATATCAGAACTGGAAAAATAAAGTTTATGAAAAAAATATAAAAAAATATGAGGAAGCCATAGCCAGAAAAAAATCAGAAATAAAGCGCCACCAGTAATGTCCCCCAGAAGTAAAGTTTTTTCTGATTTCGCAATTGTTATTGTTAACGTTAAAGTTAATTAAATCGACGATAAGTTTGTAGCTTTAATATTCTTGACTCTATATTTGATTTACTATTGTTGGTTGAGAAGTTATTTTGACTTTCACCTAATTATATATCAAGCTTAATTCAAATTCCAAATCTCAAAATGCTGATGTTAAAGTAAATTTCGGTTTGGTTTTGGTATCGTAACGTTAATGTTACATTAATTTAAAGAATGTGTGCTGTCTAGTCTTGTTTTGTGAGGTTCTTCGTTTACTTTAACAGAGGGGTTGTGAAGTTGATTTGACTTTAACTCCAACATATATATCAATGTGCAGGGGAAAATAAGTTCTGGAATTGGAATCGTTAATGTTAAAGTAAATTTCAGTTCTCTCTTAGCTATCGTTAATGTTAATGTTAACGTTAATTAAATCAAAAGTAAATCTCCATCTTCAATATTATTAATAGCTTTTCACTTTAACGGAATGGATTGTTAATGTTAAAGTTAATTTCAATCCTCGAATATATATCAAGTCCATTTCAAAATCAGATTCCAAATCCTGAAATGTTAATGTTAAGACTCTTTCAAAAACTTTGTTGATTTTAAAAATTCAATGTAGTTGACAGGATATCTTTTAAATTACTAGAAAACACAAAAATGAAATGTGTTTTAAAAA